>DASXJM010000255.1:0-15136 GCA_036497405.1 Streptosporangiaceae bacterium
AGGCCGCCCCAGAACCAGAAGACGGTCGGTACGCCGGCGGCTTCGCCGAACACACCGACGTCCTCGCTGGCGTTGACCACCGGCATGGGCAGCAGGCGCTGCGCACCGAAATGATCGGCGAAGGCGGCCACCGTGGCCTCGGTCGCGGACGGGTCGCTGACCAGCACGGGCGCACTGATGGTCCAGGTCAGCTCGGGCGGCCGCGGTGCGGCGCTGGCGGCGGCCTCAGCGCGGACGATGCGTTCGATCGCCGTGCGGACCAGGTCACGGGTCTGCGCCGAGTAGGTCCGGATGTTGATCCCCAGTTCGGCCGAGCCGGGAATGATGTTGTCCTTGGTTCCGGCCTGCAGCCGCCCGACTGTGACGACGGCGGTCTCGGTGGGAGGGACCTCCCGCGCGATGATGCCTTGCAGCCGGGTGACCACGTGCGCGGCCATCAGGACCGGGTCGACGGTGGACTCGGGCCGGGAGCCATGTCCGCCCCGGCCGTACAGAACGACGTCGACCGAGTCCGCCGCGGCCATGATCGGCCCGCTGGCGTGGCCGATCAGCCCGGCCGGGAGTGGCCCCACGTGCTGGCCCAGCACGATGTCCGGCTCGGGAAAGCGGCGGAACAGCCCGTCGCCGACCATGTCCCGGGCTCCGCGGGCCAGTTCTTCGGCTGGCTGGAACACCACCAGCAGGGTTCCGGACCAGGCCCTGTCCGCCCGGGCCAGCAGGGCCGCGGCGCCCACCAGGCAGGTGGCGTGCATGTCGTGACCGCACGCGTGCATCACCGGGACCTCGCCTCCGTCGTCGCCTGCGGCCCGGGCCGAACTGGCGTAAGGCAGGCCGGTCTGCTCCTCGACGGGTAGCGCGTCGAAGTCGGCCCGCAGCATCACTACCGGGCCATCGCCGTTGCGCAGCAATCCGACCACCCCGGTGCCGCCGACCCGGTCGGTGACCTCGAAACCCGGCGGCCGCAGTGCCTCGGCCACGCGCTGCGCGGTGCGGTGCTCGTGCAGGGAAAGTTCGGGATGCCGATGCAGGTCCCGGTAGAACTCCGCCAGCTGGGGACTCAACTCCGCCGCGCCCGCTCGTACGGTGCCGTTGGTCATGGCCGTGATCCTTCCGGTCAGGAACTGGGGACGGGGGTGGCCGACGGGGAGAGGCAGCGGTTCCCCACGGCGGCCAGCAGCCGCCGGGCTGCGACCGCGACGTTGGCCTTGGCGCTTTTGACCCCCGCCTCCCGGCTGGGTGCGGCGGCGTAGCTGCTGGCGGCGGATTGCAGCTGGGCCACCGCCGACTTCAGCGCGTCGACCTGGCTCGACCACTCCGTGCGGCCGGAGGCGGTGTCGCCGAGGTCGGCCACGCTCGCCTCCATGGCGCGCGCCGCCGCCTGGATCTCGCTGACGGCCGCCTCGGTGACGCTGACCGAGACCAGGCTCTTCAGCGCGGCCCGTACCGAGTTCACGTCCTGGCACACGGTCAGTACGGGTGTGGGCCGGGACGGCGCTGATGGCGCGGATGCGCTGGAGGAGGTGCCGCCGGTCCCGGTACCGCCGGGGGAACTGCCACCGGACCCGCAGGCGGCGGCCAGGAACATCACCGCGGACAGCGTTGCCGTGCTCAGGGCCAGCTTGCTGGGAGTGATTCGCCTCATATCACGACAGAATCAGGCGGCCGGCCCGATGCGCCTCACCCGTCGCGGGCGAATGCCCGAAATCCCGGGCCGCGATCACCTGGAAAGGGTGATGACCGCGCGGCCGCCCGCGGTCACCATGAATAAGTCAAACGGCCTCAGAACCGGATGCGGCGCGGCTGGTGAACGGTGAACAGTGGCTCACAGGCTAAAGACCTGATCGGCGAGGCGGCCCCGGGTACCGGGGCCGGTTTCGGGCGTACCTGGCGTTCGATCGTGTTCGCCCCGGTCGGTGACGGCCAGCGCCGGCGGCGCGGAACCGACGGCGTGCGCCTGGCTGCCTCCTTGCTCGCGCTCATCGCCTGCGTACTGGTCATTCACTACGACTCCCGTATCGACCGGGCCATCGCCCAGGTCCTGCATCCACCGCCCCGGAGCATCACCTGGCTGGTGACGGTGGTCTACCAGGCCGGGTCGGCTGGTGTTGTGATCGTCCTGATTGCACTGGCTCTGCTGGCCCGCCGCTGGGTGGTGGCGCGCGACATCGCGTTGAGCGCGGCCGGCGCGGCGGCGGTGAGCGGGGTCCTGGTGATCCTGCTCGGCAGCCACGGCGGCAGGCCGGGCGGGATCGTGGTCAGCGGCTACCACCTGAGTTTCCCGGTGCTGCGGATAGCGCTGTTCGCGGCGGTCGCCGTGGCGGCGCTGCCCTACCTGGCCCGCAGCGCGCAGCGGCTGATCGAGACCTTCATCGCCGTGGTCGCGCTGGCCTCGGCGGTCGGGGGCCATGGGCTGCCGCTGAACGTCCTGGGCAGCCTGGCTATCGGCTGGGGGGTGGCCACGATCGTCCGGCTCGTTTTCGGGTCACCGCTCGGTCTGCCCTCGGTCGATGACGTCCGGCTGCTGCTGGCGGAACTCGGCATCCGCGCCGGCGACCTGGCGCCAGCCCCGCGGCAGGTGTGGGGGGTGGCGAAGTACCAGGCGGACGAGCTGCCCGCGGCCGGCCGGCTTCAGATCGAGGTCTATGGCCGGGACGCGGCCGATGCCCGGCTGCTGACGAAGATTGGCCGGTTCGTGTTCTACCGGGACTCCGGGCCCAGCCTTACGATTACCCGGCTGCAGCAGGTCGAGCACGAGGCGTACCTCACGATGCGGGCGGCCCGGGCCGGTGTCGCGGTACCCGAGATCGTCGAGGCCGGGAAGGCCGGCCCGTCCGGCGACGCGCTCCTGGTCGGCCGGGTGCCGGCCAGAATGGAAGGCCTGGCGCTGCCGGAGGCTGGCGTCACCGCGATCAGCGACGCGCTGCTCGATGACCTGTACCACCAGCTGCTGGCCCTGCGGGCGGCCCGTATCGCCCACGGCGGGATCAGCGGTGACACGGTGCTGATCGACTCCGGAGCGCAGACCGCCGTGCTGGCGGATTTCCGCAACGCCGCGGGCCGCGCCTCCCCGGATCAGCTCGACCGCGACCTGGCCGGGGCCATGGCGGCGACGGCGGTCACCGTCGGCCCGGACCGGGCGGCGGCCGCAGCCGCGCGGTGTCTCCCGCCGGACGTGCTGGGGGGCGCTCTCCGGTATCTTCAGCGAGCGGCTCTCGACCCGGCGGTGCGCCGGAGCCTGCGCGGCCAGCGCGGATTGCTGGAGGAAGTCCGGCAGCGCGCCGCCCAGGCGGCCTCGATCGAGGTGCCGGCGCTGGTCGAACCCCGCCGGGTGAGCTGGCCGACACTGATCATGATCATCGGCACGCTCATCGGCGGCTGGGCCCTGATCGGCGTGCTGATCGACGTGTCCAAGTCCTTCGACACGGTGATCGGAGCCAACTGGCTCTGGGTCGCCCTGGCCCTCATCCTCGCCCAGCTGGCTTATGTCGCGTCAGCCGTCGAAGCGGTCGGCAGCGTGGCCGGGCCACTGCCGCTCGGGCGGGCGATCGCAGTGGAGGTGGCCAACTCCTTCAGCGCCCTGGCCGACGGCCAGCCAGCGGTCTTTGCCACTCGGGTGCGCTTTTTCCAGACGCAGGGTTATGACGCCTCGGTCGCGCTCAGCTCCGGGGCCATCATGACCGTCGCCAGCTGGATCGCCACCACGGTGCTGTTCCTGTGCTCCCTGCCGTTCGCCTGGGATTCCATCGACCTCGAGGTGACGCCCCAGTCCGGCGGCGACTCGAAACTGGTTTGGATCATTCTGGCCGTCGTCGTGCTGGTGGCCGTGCTGACCGGCTTGGCGCTGGCGGTGCCCCGGCTGCGCCGCCTGGCCGCCGCGAAGATCATGCCCCGGGCGCGGGACGTCTGGGCCAACCTGACCCGGGTCGCCAGTTCCCCGCGCAAGCTGGTCCTGCTGCTGGGAGGCTCGTTCGCGACGGAACTGCTGGTGGCCATGGCCCTGTCGGTTTCGCTGCGGGCCTTCGATGATCATCTCCGGCTCCCCGTCCTGATCGTGGTTATCACCCTGGCCGCGATCATCGGCGCCGTCTCGCCGTCGCCCGGCGGCATGGGCGTGGTCGAAGCCGGCATGATCCTGGGTCTGACCGCGGCCGGCGTCACGGAGGCCGATGCCACGGCGGCGGTGTTCATCCAGCGCCTGTTCACCTCCTACCTGCCGCCGATCTGGGGCTGGCTCACCCTGGTCTGGATGCGCAGGCGGGAATACCTGTAGCTACCGCCCGGCGCTGGCGGCGGGCTCCGGGGGTGGCGGGCGCTCCCGGTACCGGATCCGGAACAGGCCGTAGGCGACGGGCCCGGCGCACAACGGCGCCCAGTACGAGGCGAGGCGGTAGGCCAGCGTCGCCAGGGCGGCCAGGTCGGGATGGTCGGGAGTCCGCGTGCCACTGCCGGCGCGGTAGGTCATCGGAGGCTCAGCCCTCGGAATCCGGCGGGGTCTCGATGGTCCCGGCGGCCAGGGCCCGGGCCAGCTGGGCGTGGTCCCGCTCGTTCTGGTCGGCGTACAGCTGGGCGAACCGGGCTATCGCGGTGGTGAATCCGGGGCCCTTCCCGATGTAGCCACTGATGGCGACCGGATCACCCGTACGGGCGTGGGCCCGGGCGAGTGCCTCACCGCACGCGGTGGCGAACGCGGTGAGGCGCGGAGCGATCAGCTCCGTGGTCGGGATGATCTTCATATCGCGGAACTGGCGTACGTAGTAGTCCCGGCCGTGCAGCGAGCCCCAGCCGACGAAGATGTCGGTGGCACTCTGGATCAGCCGCTTGCCGTTGATCACCCGGGCACCGTGATGCTGGTGCTGGCTGGGCCGCGTGTGAGCCTCGTACACCGACGGCCCCGCCTGTTTGAACTGGAGGAACAGCGGGTCGGCGCCGCTGCGCCCCTCCAGCAGGACCAGATAGACCCGCATGCCGACGCTGCCGACTCCGACGACCTGCCGCACCACGTCGGTGACCGTGAAGCGGTCGAACAGGGCCCGGCGGTCCTCCTGGAGCGTCTGCCGGTACTCGGCCAGCAGATGATCGGCGACATCGGCCTGTTCCCTGTCGCCGAGCGTGACCCGGATCGGGGGATCCTCGGTGATCCGGGGACGGCCTTGGGCCATCGTGGTCAGCTTGGCGAAGGCGCCCCGGCTGGTGCGGCGCTCCCGTCTCTTCTCGATGTGGACGGAGACGCGGCCGCGGTCAGCGGGCTCGAAGTAGCCGACCAGGCTGTCGGCATGTATGCCGTCGTACCAGATATCCAGTTCTGGCCAGCTGGCGTACTGGCGGATCCGGCTGCGGTAAGCCTCTGCGCAGGCCCGCACCGCGGCCTGAGCCGCCGATCGCCCCAGCTGGTTCTCCCGCGCGGCGACAACCAGGCTGGCGGCCAGCCGCTTGACGTCCCACTCGAACGGCCCCGGACTGGTCTCGTCGAAGTCGCGCAGGTCGAACGACAGGTTGCGCTCCGGTGTGGCCCACAGGCCGAAGTTCAGCACGTGGGCGTCCCCGCACAGCTGCACGACCAGGCCGGTGTCCGGCTGCGCGGCGAGATCGGCGGCCATGACCGCCGCCGCCCCCCGGTAATAGGTCCAGGGCGAGGCGGCCATCCGCTGATGCCGGAGGGGTACGAGGCTTCGCACCCGGAGCTGGTTTTGCGCCAGAATCGTGGTCAGGGCGTCGAAGGTGCGCTCTTTCTCGTCCCACCGGGCCAGCGCACTTCGCGGGGCGCGTTTGCGCGCGGCTTGGCCGGACGCGCGCCTTTCCTCGGTGGTGGCGGCCACGTCGGCCAGGCTGCTGGCCGGCCGCGGTGCCGGTTTTGGCGATGCGGTCCGGGTCACCGGGACTCCTTCGGGACGTGGTCAGTGATGCAGCCGGCCCAGGACGCGGTCCGGGCCCGAGACCCGTAGCTGGACATGTCCCGCCAGGTAGAGCGTGATGCCGGTGACGACCGCGTAGGCAATGGCGGCGATCGAAATCAGCACCTTCTCTTTGCTTGAGATTTAACCCTTCTTCTTGCTGCCCGTCTTCTTTGGTGTGTCCGTTTTGCGAAGTTCGGAGCCGAGTCGGTGGCGTGCGGCTGGGGTGTTCTTGCCTCCGGGCGGGCGGCCGGGGCCAGGGCGGGTGGTTTTCGGCAGGCGGGCCGGGGTGCCCAGCCGGTCGCGGAGATGACGAAATGACCGCCGGACCCGGTAGGGCGTGAGCGGCCGGCCGGGGCGGGGCCGTCGTTCCCAGGGGCGGCGCAGGTCGGCGGCCAGGCCGCGGGCGAGGCGGAGCTGGACGTAGGCGGCGATCAGCAGCCAGGTCCAGCGCTCTGCCTGCTCGGGGTGGCGGACCCGCGCCGCGGTCCATCCCAGCTGTGACTTCATGAGCTTGAAGGTGTGCTCCATGTCGAAGCGGCGCAGGTAGGCCCGCCAGCACACGTCCAGGTCAGGTGCCTGGGGGCCGGAGTGCCACAGCCACATCGTGCGGTGCGGGCTGCGGCCGCCGGGCAGCCGCTCGACGCGGACCTCGATGACCGACCCCTCGATGACCGGGAGCCGGGTGTGCATCTCCGCGTCCAGTCCGGCGAAGTAGCCGTCGCGCTGGACTTTCTGGTGCATGCCGTGCCAGGCGCGGACCTCCACGCGCCCGTAGTGGCGGGTGTCGGGCACGGCCAGCAGCTGGTCAGCAGGACGCAGGCCCGCGTCGGCGGCGAGGTCGAACCGCTGGCCATGCACGCCGTTGCGGCCGGGGCCGGGCTTGCGGGGGCCGGGCCGCCCGTCATAGAAGACCCGGTTCCCGGCGATGCGGACCAGCAGCTGGACCTCCAGGCCGCCCAGCGCGTGCGTGAGCGCGGCGGCGGCATAGCCCTGATCCAGGACGAACAGCGGCGCGGGCTGCCCGGCGGGCTCCTGCCGGCTGCTCAGCCGGCCGGCCAGGTCCCGGATCTGGGCGGCGGTCGCGGTCACCGGGCAGGCCCCCTCCGGCAGCCGCCGCGCGTCGACCGGCAGCGTCCACGACGAGCGGCCCCACTCCAGACCCGTCACCCACTGGAACTTCCAGCCCGGCACAACTTTGCGGTCCCCGTCGCAGCGGCACGGCGCATAGTGCAGGCCCCGGTCCGGCGAGCACTCGGCGTTCGGCCGCGGATAGGTCGTGGCGTCCACCCCGAACATCAGCGGAGCCCCGGCCGGAACCTGCGCGGCCAGCAGGTCACGCAGCCGCTCCTCATCAACCGAGCCGCCGGCCAGCGCGTCATACAGCGCGCCGTGCCCGCGGCGGAACACCGGCGCCAGCGACAGCGCCACCAGCGACGTCACCGGGCCGTCCGCGCAGATCACCGCGTCGGCCAGCTCGAACAGCGCGTCCGCCCGGGCATCCAGGCAGTCGTAGAACCCGGCACGAAACACGGACAGCGCCTCGGCACCGGCGGATTCATCCAGCACAATCAACCTCTGCGGCCTTTGGGCGATCAGTGTTGACTTCAGCGAGAAGACACAATCGCGCGAAGGCCGCCCGGTTGTCCCAGGAACCACGGAACCTGCCCAAAGATGATCTTGACTGGTTAAATCTCAAGCTTTGATGCCGGGGGCGAACGCGGACGCGGCCACGCCGAAGGCGAACGTCGGCCCCCCGATCGTGAGCGGGAACGTGAGCGGCGTGAACAGCACCGACTGCGGTGACGGCGGGGAGGTGGCCGGCGGCGCGGCCGGCTGCGCTGAGCCGGCCAGCGGCGAGCCGGCGATCAGGGCGCCGAACGCGTCCGTGGCCAGGGCGAAGTTACGCGGCAGGGAGAAGACTCCCGCCCCCACCATCGACCCTACGACCATCGCGGTGAGCGTGGTCAGCGGGAGCTTGCGCGCCTCCGCCGGGGCCCTCACATCGGTCTCAGCCGAGGCCATGTGGCCTCCTAAGGCTGTTAACTGTGCCGGATAGCTGGCCCACCACGCCACGGTCACATGCGGGCCGGGACAGCGGCCTCACCCCACGGGGGTGATCCGGGGTGACATCAGGCCTCCAGGCCGAAAGCCTCCCGGAGCTTGGTTTCCTGCTCGTCGGACAGGTTGGTGCTGATCAGCTCGGCGTCCGTGTCGGCGAACTCGGCCGCCAACTTGTCGTAAACGCCCCCGGTGGTCAGGGCGAACAGGGCCGAGGTGCCGGGCGTGATCTTCTCGCGCACCTCGTGGATGAATGCGTCGCTGATCCCCACATCGCGCATGGAACCGAACAGCGCACCGCTGGCCGCGCCAATCGCCAGGCCGAGCAACGGGACGAAGAAGATCAGGCCGAACAGCAGCCCCCAGAAGCCGCCGCTCATTGCGCCCGATTTCGTGGTGTCGTGCAATTCGTGCGTCCTCGGCTTCTTGTGCCCCGGTTCCCAGCTGACTACGGCCGCGTCATGCAGGTTGACGAGCATCTGGTCGTGCAGTCGTTCCAGTCTGATCAGGGCGTTTTCCGCGCCGTGGGGCGTGCCGAACTTCCATGCGGTCAGCGTGGCCATGACGGTCTCCCTTGGTGTGATCCCACCCCACCCTGATGTCCGCGCCTGCCACCTGCATCACCCTCTGAAGGTGAAGCGGCTGGACCTGGACCAGGACGGCCACCCGTAGACGAATGAGGCCAGCGCCGCCGGGGTTCTCACTCAGTTGATGACGCCCCGAACGCGGCCGCGGCCAGCCGCTCGACCTCTTCGTGCGGGACGTCGCGCAGGTGCTGGTCCACGGCCCAGCGGTGCCCGAAGGGGTCGATGAACTGGCCCGTCCGCTCACCCCAGAACGCGTCGTGCAGCGGCTCGAACTCGGTGGCGCCGGCGTCCAGGGCCCGCTGCCAGGCGGTCTCGGCGTCGGCCACGGCCAGGTGCAGCGCGCCGTAGGTCCCGCCCAGGGTCAGCGGGGACACGATGCCCAGGTCCGGGAACTCCTCGCTCAGCGCCAGCGTGCCGTCGCCCAGCCGCAGCTCGATGGTCAGGATCTGGCCGCCCGGCAGCGTGATGCGGCTGGTCTCCTCGGCGCCCAGCACGGCCGCGTACCAGGTCGCGGCGCCGGCCGGGTCCCGGGTCACGAAATGAAAGGTCAGCGAAGTCATGCCCGGACTATACATACTGTATAGACATAGCGTCTATACATTAAACTGCTAGGCTCGCGACCCATGTCAGGACGTCCCGGGAGCGAGGCTCGCCGGTCGCTGGGCCGCCGCGATTCCGCCCCGGCCCGCCGGGCTGCGGGCCCCGGCGGCCAGCCGGGGCTGCGGGAGAACATCCTGGCCGCCACCGAGCGCCTGCTGGCCGGGCGGTCCTTCGCCGACCTGGCCGTGAGCGAGATCCTGGCCGCGGCCGGCGTCTCGCGGGGGAGCTTCTACTTCTACTTCGACAGTAAGCACGATGTGCTGGCCGAGTTGGTGCGCCGGGCCGTGTCGCGCGGGCACCAGGCCGCGGCGCCGTGGCTGGCCGGGCCGCAGGACCAGACCGCCGCGCTGCGGGCTGGCATCACCGCCGGGGCCGAGCTGTGGCAGGCCAGCGCGCCGGTGCTGCGGGCCATCGTGGAGAACTGGCGCACCGATCCCCGGCTGACCGCGCTCTGGCTCGAGCAGATGCAGATCTTCACCGACGCCACCGTGGCCCGGCTCACCGCCGACCCGGCCGCCGCCCAGCGGCTGGCCGGCCAGGACGTGCCCGCCCTGGCCAGCGCGCTCACCTGGCTGGGGGAGCGGCTGTACTACCTGGCCGCGATCGGGACCCCGCCGTTCGACGACCAGGACACGCTGGTGGAGACCTTGCTGTTCCTGTGGACGTCGGCCCTGGCCGGGCCGCCCGGGGCGGTCAGTCGATAACCACCCGGGGATGGTCGAAGCCGGCCAGGTCGATGACGCGCAGCAGGTGGTCCGAGGCGCGGGTCACGATGATGCCGCCCACTGTGACCAGCGTGGCCGCGGCCTCGTAGATCACGGCCAGGGCGCCGGCTTCGGCGTAGGCCAGGCCGCCGACGTCCAGTTGCAGCCACGGGCTGGCGGCCAGGCGAGCCTGCAGCACCCGGCCGAACACCGCCCGGCAGGCCAGGTCGAGTTCGCCGGTCACGACCAGGCCCCAGGGCGCGTTGCTGATGGTGAACCAGGCCGGCGGCTCGGGCGCGAACTCCGGTGCGGCCCCGGCGTGTTCGTGGGCGATGGCGACCGCCTGCGACGCGCTGAACCGGCGCTGGTCGTACTGGCAGACCGAGGTGATGCCCTCCTGGCGCTGCATGGGCGTGCAGCGCCGTTCCCAGTCCAGCAGCCGCTCGACCGACCCGATCGACTGGGCGAAGTTCCCCATCTCCGCGGCCACCCGCAAGCCCCCGAACCCGTCGGCCCGGGCCCGGCGGCCGGCCGCCCGGAACCCGGCCTCCATCTCGTCCAGGTCGAGCTGGCCCGGATCGCCGTAGGCCGCGGCGAAGTCCTCGATGACCAGCTGGCCGGCCGCGGCGGCCTGGCCCGCCGGTACCTGATGGGCCTCCAGGGCGGTGCGGACGATGGCGGCGGGACGGTCGCTGGCCACGTAGAACACCCGGTCGCCGGCGGCCAGCCCGCTGGCCACGAACGTGGCCGCGACCTGTTCCAGCTCCGCTTCGCCCCGGTAGAGCGCGCACAGATGGGTACCGGGCTCCGCGCTCCACAAGCTGTGGCGCGCGAGCCCGCCACGTGTGTTCGCGGAGTAACGCTTGGTCACATCGCTATTTTTGCCTGAGAAGGCCCGGCCGGCCAAGCATTACGCGAGATTCTCTTGACAAGTGTCAAAGGTGAGCCGAGTGGCCGCGGGTGCCAAGATGGGCGAACGATCAACCAGAGCAAAAGGGAGACAACGATGGCGCGGCGGGTGGACAGCGAATTGCTGCTGGTGGGAAGCCTGCCAGCGGACTCGACCGAGAGCGCGTTGCGCTCGGCGGCCGGGTTCTTCGGGGACCTGGTCTTCGCCCTGCCCGACGGCGAGACCGGTTCCCGGGCCGGGTGGGTCAGTTACGAGCGGGAGCGGCTGGCCCGGCCGAACCCCGACGTGGTCGTGGTCCAGGAAACCGAATCGCCGACCGGCCTGCCCCGGCACGCTTACGAGACCCCGGTCTTCGGCATCAAGCCGGGGGTCACCGAGCTGCACTGGGACCGCTGGCCCCGCATCGACGACGCGATCGCCGGCTACCAGGAGTTCACCCGACTGCGGACCGACGGCGTGATTCCCGGCCACCTCCGCTTCCAGGTCGGGCTGCCGTTCCCGGCCAGCGCGCTCAACGCGTTCAAGGCCGACTACGCCGCCGACTACCCGGTGGCCGCCCGGGCCTTCGAGGACCTGGTCGGCCGCGAGCTGCCCCGGCTCACCGCGGCCATCCCGCCCGCGGACCTGGCCATCCAGTGGGACATGGCCTACGAGACCCAGGACCTGGAGGGCGTACTGGCCTGGACCCCGGAGGGGGCCTGGGAGCGGTTCGCCGGGCCGGTCACCCGGCTGACCCGGCTGATCCCGGAGGAGACCCTGGTCGGCTACCACCTCTGCTACGGGACGTTCCCCGAGTGGCCAATGTACGAGGCCCGGGACATGGGCCTGCTGGTGCGGATGGCCAACTTCGCGGTGGCCAACTCAGGCCGCCCGGTGGACTGGCTGCACCTGGCCGGCCCCCGCTACCTGCGCAGCGAGGACCGCAGCTTCTTCCGCCCCCTGATCGACCTGGAACCCGGCGATACCAGGGTGTTCCTGGGCATCGTGCTGCCCATCGACGGGCTGGCCGGCCTGCGCCGCCGCCACGCCACCGCGTCCCGCTACCTGGACGACTTCGGCGTGGCCATGTACTGCGGCTTCGGCCGCCAGCCCGGCGCCGACGGCACCGAGACCATGCGCGAGCACGCCCAGGTGGTCCGGGCCCTGCGCTCCTGACCAGCGCGTCAATCGGTTGTTGATCGGCTCGCCTTACGGTCCGCGCGTGAGTGACAGCGAGCCGGAACCGGCCGTGGCCCTGCTCGGCACCGGCACCATCGGCCTGGGCATGGGCCGCAGCCTGCTCCGGGCCCGGATCCCCGTGCGGGCCTGGAACCGGACTCGCCGCCGGGCCGAGCCGCTGTACGCCGACGGAGCCCTGGTCGTGGACCGGGCCGCCGACGCCGCCCGCGGGGCCGGGATCATCGTCACCGTGCTCAGCGACGGCGCCGTCACCGCCGACGTGCTGGCCGCGGCCCGTCCCGGTCTGTCTCCCGGGCAACTCTGGGTCCAGGCCAGCACGGTCGGGGTCAAGTGGAACGACGAACTGGCCGGGCTGGCCCGGGAGCAGGGCCTGACCTACCTGGACGCGCCCGTGCTCGGCAGCCGGGTCCCGGCTGAGGAGGGCCAGCTGGTGGTGCTGGCCGGCGGACCGGAGGACGCTGACGCCTGCGTCCGGGCCCGGGTCCGGACCGCGGTTCAGCCGGTCTTCGACGCCATCGGGCGCAGCACGATCTGGCTGGACACGGTGGGCGCGGGGACCCGGCTCAAGCTGGTCGCCAGCAGCTGGGTCGCGGCCGTGACCGCGGCCACGGGGGAGACCCTGGCTCTGGCCCGGGGCCTCGGCACCGACCCCCAGGCCTTCCTGGCCGCGGTCCGCGGCGGCCCCCTGGACTGCGGCTACCTGCAGGCCAAGGCGGGCGCGATCCTGTCCGGCGACTACTCGCCGGACTTCACCACCCGGCTGGCCGCCGAGGCCACCGCGCTGATCGTGGCCGCCGGTGAGGACGCGGGCCTGAACATGGACGTCACCGCGGCGGCCGGGGCCCGGTTCGCCCGGGCCACCGCGCTCGGCCACGGCGGCGACGACATGGCCGCCGCCTTCTTCGCCAGCTTCGGCCGCGTGCTCTGACCGCGTGCTTTAGCCGGCCACCCGGGACGGCTCGGCGCTGTCGTTCTTGACCTGCTGGGCTACCTCACACAGGTTGGTCAGCGGGTCCAGCCGCTGGGCCCGGCAGGCCAGCCGGCTCAGCAGGGACTGGAACGACGCCGCGTCCGCGGCCGGCAGCGGGCTGAGCACGTGGGCCTCGACCCGGCGCAGCTCGTCCTGCAGCCGCCGCCAGGTGGCCCGGCCCTCGTCGGTGGCCACCACCAGCCGGCTGCGCCGGTCGGCCGGGTCCGGGTGCCGGGCCACCAGGCCCAGCTTCTCCAGGTCATCGATCAGGTAGGTCAGCACGGTGCGGTCGATGCCGAGCTCCTCGGCGATCGCCCCCTGGTTCCGCGGCGGCTCCCCGGCCGCCGCGGTCAGCACCTGGTAGCCGCGCGGACCGCCGGGAAGGTTGCGCAGAGCGTGGTCGGATGCCTTGAGGTAGGCCCGGAACACCACACCGAGCATCCAGCCCAGATCGCCCTCGAGGTCGGCAGCCATGTGACCAGGATAACGCAGCGCCACAGAAATTCGACTATATAAATAATCTGCACGGCATAATATCTGTGACGCAGCAGTTAGACGGGACAGCAACCACCACGGAGGCGAGGCCGCGATGACCGACTACGGGCATCCGCTGCGGTTCGGCTCGTTCATCAGCCCGGCCAGCGCCGATGCCGAGCAAACGGTCAGCCTGGCCGTCCTGTCCGAGCAGGTGGGGCTGGACCTGGTCACCTTCCAGGATCACCCGTACCAGCCCGCGTTCCTGGACACCTGGACCCTGCTCAGCTACGTGGCCGCCCGGACCAGCCGGGTCCACCTGGCCGCCAACGTGACCAACCTGCCGCTGCGGCCGCCGGCCGTGCTGGCCCGCTCCGTGACCAGCCTCGACCTGCTCAGCGGCGGCCGGGTCGAGCTCGGCCTGGGCGCCGGGGCGTTCTGGGACGCGATCGAGGCCATGGGTGGCCGCCGCCTCAGCCCGGGCCAGGCCCGGCAGGCGCTGGCCGAGGCCATCAGCGTCATCCGCCAGACCTGGGACACCAGCCAGCACGGCGGCGTCCGCGTCGACGGAGAGTTCTACCCGGTCAAGGGGGCCAAGCGCGGCCCCGCACCCGCCCACGGGGTCGGCATCTGGCTCGGCGCCTACAAGCCGCGCATGCTCGCCCTGACCGGACAGGCCGCCGACGGCTGGCTGCCGTCCCTGAGCTACCTGCAGCCAGGCGACCTGGGCGCCGGCAACAAGATCATCGACGAAGAGGCCGAACGGGCCGGCCGGCCCCCGGCCGCGATCCGCCGCCTGCTCAACATCGGCGGCCAGTTCAGCCCGGTCAGCCGGGGTCCCCTCGACGGCCCGCCCGACCAGTGGGCCGAAGAACTGGCCGGCCTGGCCCTGTCCGACGGCATCAGCACCTTCATCGTGGCCGCCGACGACCCCGGCACCCTGCGCCGCTTCGCCACCGAAGTCGCCCCCGCCGTCCGCGAACTGGTCGCCACCGACCGCGCCGCCACCCCAGCCACCCCGCCAGACCTAGTCACCCCGTCCACCCCGCCCACCCCGTCAGTCGCGGCCGCCCCAACATCCTCATCCGCCCCATCAGCCTCAGCCGTCACATTGGCCCCACCCCCCTCCGACGGTGCGTTCGCGGTCGTGCCCACCCCCGACGACGGGACCCGCCGCAGCGCGACGCAGGTCTGGGACGAAGCCGACCGCCCCACCGGCCCGGCCCGGGACCCGGCCTTGTCCTACACCCCGCGCCAGCAGGCCGAAGGCCAGCATCTGATCGACGTCCACGATCACCTGCGCGGCGAGCTGGACCAGATCTACGACCTCATCGATCAGGTGGCCGCGGGCACCCTGGACGCCGGCGCCGCCCGGTCGGCCATCAACGAGATGACCATGCGGCAGAACAACTGGACGCTCGGCGCCTACTGCGCCGCGTACTGCACGCTCATCACCCAGCACCACGGCATCGAGGACGCCTCCGTGTTCCCGTACCTGCGCCGGATGGACGCCGGCCTGGTGCCGGTCATCGACCGGCTCGAACAGGAGCACGTCATCATCCACGAGGTGGTGGAGGGGGTGGACCGGGCGCTGGTCAACCTCGTCGGCCACCCGGACGACTTCACCGAGGTTCAGGAGGCGGTCGACCTGCTCACCGACGCCCTGCTCTCCCATCTGTCCTATGAGGAGCGACAGATCGTGGAACCCCTTACCCGGTACGGGTTCTACGACGGGCAGCTGTGAGTCACGGCCGGGGACT
>DASXJM010000256.1:0-5319 GCA_036497405.1 Streptosporangiaceae bacterium
CGGGCGGATCGGGCCCGGTTCCCAGCGCGGGCGACCGGACGGGCCGGCCCAGGGACCGCTGCCGCTCTGGCCGGGCGGCCGGGCCCAGGGCCCGCGGCCGGACGGGGGGCTGGACCGGCGGGAGCCACCGCCACCGCCACCACCGCCGCCGCCGCCGTTGGACGAGCGAGACCCGCCACCGGACGAGCGGGAGCTTCCGCCACCACCATTGCCGCCGCTGGTGCCGCGGCTGCGGGTGGCCGACGAGCGGCCGCCGCCGAAGATGCCGGGGCCGGGCGCGGACGCCGGGCCGGACGAGGGCGGGGCCGACGAGGGCGGGGCCGGGGCCGGACCGGGCGAAGGTGGGGGCGGGGCCGAGCGGCCGGGCCGAGCGCCGGACGAGCCACCGGCCGAGGGCCACCAGGACCCACCGGAGCGGGTCTGACGACCGCCGCCGGAGCCACCGCCACTGGGGGCGCGGCCGCCGCCGGAGGCGGCGCGAGGCGGGCTGGCCGAGGGGGCCGGGCCCGCGGGGGCGGGGCGCGGGGGCGGCGGGGCCGCGGGGGCGTTCGGCACCCGCAACGTCGAACCCGCGCGCGGGGGCGCCTCACCGGTGCGGGCGGCCACGCCGCTGCGGGCGCTCCCGCGCGACCAGCCGGACGACGACCCGGAGGACGGGGCGGCCTCGCCGGTGCGCGGCGGCAGGTTGAGCGGTGGCGCACTGCGCAGGCCGCTGGCCGCTTCTGGTCCGGGCCAGCGGCGGCTACGTTCGGCGGCGGTGGGCCGGGCTCCCCGGGCGGCTTCGGCCGCTTCGGCCTCGCCGGGTGTCCCGCCCGCGTGGGCGCGCACCCGCTCGGCGGCTTCGTCGGCCCCGGCGCCCGAGGCGGTCCCGGCGGCGGCCGCCGCCTTGCCCGCGGCCACCTTATTGGCCGCGACCCCGGCGCCGGCGGCTCCGGCCGCGCCTACGATGCCGGACGCCAGCGCGGCCGCCTCACCCGGATTACGGCGAGCCCAGCGGCCGACCCGGTAGGCCGCGACTCCCGGCACGGTGGCGGTGGCCGCGTCCCGGGTGACCCGGCGGAAGGTGGTGCCGGCCCGCTGCAGGCTGACGTCGGCCCGGTCCTGGGATCCGATCACGCCGTAGCCGACCGACGAGAACAGGTGCTGGAACGGCTTGCGGTAGATGAACACCGCCACCGTGACCAGGGCGATCATCAGGATCTTGAGCGCCCAGGGCAGCACCGTGTCGGCGGTGCCCATGATCAGCGAATAGCAGTACAGCAGCACGCTCAAGGCGATCGCGACCGCCACCTGTTTCATCAGCACCCCGACCAGCATCTCGAACCAGCGGATCGCGATGATCCGGCCGAATCCGGGGTGGGTGCCGATGATCAAGAAGAACGGCCCGGCGATGAGCAGCAGCAGGAAGCCGAGTTTCAAGATGATCAGGGTCAGCGAGATCAGCAGGATGAGCAGCCCAGCCACCAGCGACGCGAACAGGGCCGCGAAACCTATCTCCAGCCGCGAGGTCCACTGGTTGCCCTGGAACAGGGAGTAGACCGCGGGATCGTTCTTCTGCAGGTCATTGGCGATGCCGTTGTAGGTCGCCTGCTTGGCCTGGATCAGCGTGGAGGTCGGCTTCTCGTTGGCCGCGATGGCCTGCGACCACAGCAGCTGGCGGCCGAACTGGTTGACCACGGTCTGGCCTTTGGCCGTGGTCGAGTACTGGGTGGTGCCCAGCTCGCCGTCCAGCCACGGCTTGCAGACCAGCACCGACCACAGCTCGTTGGCGTTCTTGTCGACCAGGCCGTTGCTGGAGGTGAAGCTGAAGTCGCCGGTGGCGATCTGCGGGTCCTTGCCCTGCACCGGCACGCAGTTGGCGTTGCCCGGGTTGGGCAGCTTGGCGAAGGCGACGTTGAGGACCTGGGTCACGCCGTTGGAGACGGTGGTGCCCACGCCGGTGAAATCGGCGGGCCGGCCGATCAGCCAGATGGCGGCGGCGCAGGCCACCACCATCCACAGGGTGCCCTCGAGGGCCCGGGTCGCGCGCTTGCGAACCAGGCCGTTCCAGGCCATCCAGATCGCGCCCAGGATGATGACCGGCGCCAGGTACGGGAAGTAGATCGCGTTGCCCAGCGCGCTGATCAGCCGGTTGGTGACGCTCTGCAGCCACTTCAGGATGCCGTTGCCGGCCGCGGACTGGTAGACGGTGATCGTGACCCGGTCGATCGACTTGGAGGCGTCGAAGACCATGCCGGCCACGTTGTTGCCGATCAGCGAGGTCATGTCCGAGCACTGCAGGCCGTGCGCGGCCCAGAACTGGCCGGCCACCCCGTAGCTGTCGTAGAGGGTGTGCCCGGCGGCGGCCGAGGCGGGCGGCTCGATGAGCGCGTCGATGCCGCCGTTGGCCTGCTCCGGCTGGGGCAGGGACGGCTGGCAGACGTTGTTCAGGTCACCGATCAGCCCGCTGGATCCGGACGAGCACAACCCGAGCAGCCCGCCGATGTCGCCGATGCCCGGGACCGAGCAGACGCCGCCGGCGGGCGCGTCCTTGGCCGTCGTGGTGATCGGCGTCGACGTCGCGGCCGTCTCGGCCGAAGTAGTCGACTGGGTGGCGTTGGTGCCGCTGCTGGTGCTCGTGCTGCTGCTGGCGCCGAGGACGCTGGCCGAGGCGAACGAGCCCGCGGCGTAGGTCGAGATGATCAGGCCCAGGCCCAGCACGGCCAGGGCGGCCAGCAGCCGGCCCTTCCAGGCTCGGCGGGCCGGGCGCGTGTTCTTACGTGGGGGTGTCACTGGCTCCTCGCCTCGCCCGCGGTCTGGGTGGCTGGGATGCCATCGTCGACGCGGTCTCCGCTGCCGTCAGGTTCTTCCTCGTAGTCGTCACGTGCGTCGGCGGCTCGTGGTTCAGATCCCTCGTCCGGCCGGGACCGGGTCGGGTTGGTGTCCAGCCAGCGCTGCAGCTCAGCTGAGGCCAGGTCGATGCCGATCCGGCCCGCCCGGCCGTCCAGATCCCGGAAGATCGCCTCGCCGTTACCGAGGGCGCGCAGCACGGCCCGGTGGTCGTCGGAGGACTCCACCCCGAGCAGCGACAGCACGCTGTCCACCTCGGTCCGCTCCGACGAGCGGAACGCGAAGACGCTGGAGATACAGTTCGTGACCTGCTCGTTCAGCAGGTCCCGGGCGTTCTGCGAGACCAGGATCAGCGAGGTGTTCCGGGACCGGCCCATCCGGGACACCTCGGGCACCAGCTTGGCCCCCTCGGGCGTGGCGGTGATGGCCCAGGCCTCGTCCAGGAAGATGGCCTTGGGCATCCGCCGGTCCATGCCATTCAGCAGCCTGCGGGCGAACTGCGAGACCAGGTACAGCAGGGCTACCGACAGCCGCTGCTCGTAGGAGTAGTCGTCGCGGCTGATCGCGGTGTCGGGCAGGGTGAGCCCACCGAGGGTGAACACGGTGGTCCAGCCCTCGGCGTCGACCTGCTGGTTGCCGGACGGCGAGAAGCACAGCCGGGCCAGCCGCATCTCCGAGATCGAGCGCATGACCGCGCCCAGGTTCTTCGAAGCCGGGTCGTCGGCCTGCTCCAGGTGCCGGACCACCTTGCCCAGGCTGGGACGGGGCTCGCTGGCCACCAGGCCGACGGCCTGGATCATCGCGCTCTCGCGCTCCTCGCTCATCCGCGGCAGCAGCAGCCGCAGCGTCTCAGTGGCCATGGTCCGCTTGGTGGCCAGGTCGTCGCCGAACGAGAACGGGTCGAGCAGGCCCGGCGCGGCCGATCCGAGCGACAGCACGCGGGCCCGGCGGCCGCGGGCCTGCAACAGCCGGACCAGCGACTGGGCGTCGCCCTTGGGGTCGATGACCGCGACCGTGGCCCCCCGCAGCGCCAGCTGGTAGATCATCAGCAGGGCCAGCGTGGTCTTGCCGCCGCCGGGCTCGCCGGTGATGGCGATGGCGGTGGGCCGGTTGCGTGCCGCGGCCAGCAGCGGGTCGAAGTGCACGACGGCCCGGGCCCGGCCCAGCGTCTCGCCGATGTACGGGCCGATCCAGCCGGCCGAGTCGGCGATGCGGTCGCCCAGGTCGACGGTGGCGGTGGGCATACCGCCCGCGATCGTGTACAGCGGCTGGCGCTGCAGGTAGGAGTTCAGCCGCACCCGGTCACCGGGCAGCGACTCACACAGCAGCGAGAACTGATCGCCGGTGGAGTTGACGATGTCGATGCCGATGTCCCGGTAGTGCTCGACCACGGCCTCGACCCGGCGGACGCACAGGTCCTTGGTGGGCGCGGTCACGATCAGCCGGTGCCAGCCGTACACGAACGGCAGCCGCTCCTTGGTGATGCCGTGTTCCAGCATCCGGGCCGCCGCGATCTGCTCGGCCAGCGCAATGGGCGCTTCCACACCGGCCTCGCGGATGTGCGCGTCCATGTCCCGGGCGTGAGCCAGCCGGCGGCCGACGTCCTTGCTGGCCTTGGCGGGCGGGATCAGCTTCATCCGCGAGCTGATCTCGACCGGGAACGGCAGCGAGTCGGCGTAGTGCAGCCACGGCTCGCCGTCCGGGAACGACATCACGTCCGGGAACCGGGAGAAGGACAGGAACGCGGCGTAGGAGTCGCCGGTGGTGTGCTGCAGCCGCAACAGCGTGCGGCCGTTGTGCACCTGGCCCTCGAACAGCCCCTCGATCTCGCCCGCGCCCCAGGTCCGCTTGTTGCTGGCCGACGGGGGCGGGTCCCCCAGCGAGCCCATCAGCCCGTGCCGCATCAGCCAGGCCAGCTCGTCGGCGGTGGCGTGACGGGCCGCCAGCGCACTGGCCGACAGGGCCCGGCCGATCCGCTCGGCCTGGTCGGTCCACTTGGCGACCTCACCCCGGCCGACGGCCTCGTCCTCGACGCCCAGCTTGCGCTCGCCGCTCTGGTACAGCGAGATGAACTGGGACAGCACGCCGCCGGAGATCTGGGCCCGCATGCCCCGCTGGCCGAGCCGGACCCCGAGGTAGATCTCCTTGCTCCAGAAGTCCTTGGTCCACACGTGCTGGTAGGACTCGTCCAGGTACTCCCGCCAGCCCGCACCCCCGTCGGCGGTCGCGTCCAGCCCGGTGGCCCACTCGGCGGCCGGGTAGGAGCGGTGGGCGACCCGCAGGTGCACCTCGGCGTCGGTCATCCGGATCGCGGCCAGGGCCACCGTGATGTTGGTGGCCAGGGCCTCGCGTTCTTCCGGGGTGGTGAACTCGTACGACACCGACGGCAGGCGGAAGTAGGCCCAGGCGTGGTTGTCGGTGAACAGCACCCGATCATCGAAGTACCGGATGGCCAGCCGGCTGTTGCTCTTGGCCCGAGGAGTCACTGCA
>DASXJM010000257.1:0-3447 GCA_036497405.1 Streptosporangiaceae bacterium
CTGGGTCAGTGACAACTACCGTCGCCGCCCCATGATCATCCCGCGGGTGATCGAGGTCTGATCCCCCGCTGAGGCCGGGGCCCGCGGCTAGTGCCGGGGGGCGTACATGATCACACCCACGCCCACCAGGCAGATCAGCGCGCCGATGATGTCGAACCGGTCGGGGCGGTAGCCGTCGGCTACCGCCCCCCAGGCCAGCGAGCCCGCGATGAAGATCCCGCCGTAGGCGGCCAGGATCTGGCCGAAGTGGGAGTCCGGCTGCAGGGTGGCCGCGAAGCCGTACAGGCCGAGGGCCACGATCCCGGCCCCGGCCCACACCCAGCCGCGGTGCTCGCGGACCCCCTGCCAGACCAGCCAGGCGCCGCCGATCTCCAGCAGCGCGGCCAGGATGAAGAGCGCGATCGAGCGCACAACCAGCACGGTCCCGACGTTACTAGCCGGCTGCCCCGCGACCGGGCCAACTGGCCAGGACAGGCCAGGCCAGGACAGGCCAGGTCTAAGCGTGGGCGGCGGCCACGGTGCCGTCCGCGATCAGCGCGGCCAGCCCGGCCACCCGCTCGGCCCCGTCGGCGGCCACGTGCCGGGCGGTGAACTCCCGGATCAGCCCGAGGCGGCCCGGGTCCAGGGTGGTCAGCCCGCCGCCGGCCGCGACCCGCTGCCGCCAGCGGCCGATCACGTCGTCCAGCCGGCCGCGCATGTCGTCCAGCCGCAGCGACGCCTCCGCCACCGGCCACCGGTCCAGCGACCGCCCCGCCTGCTCGGCCCGGGCCACGGCCTGGTCGAACATCCGCCGGGCAATGGCGTAGCCGGTCATGCCGGCCAGGGCCAGTTCCCAGGCGTACCGGCCGGCCAGCAGCGCGCTGCCCTCGGTGGCGGGCGGGATCACCGGCGGCGTCCCCAGGTCACCGCCGATGTCGCTGGCGAACATCCGGCCCCGCGCGGCCTGGCCGAGCACCCAGACCGGCCCCAGGTCGGTGACGTCCCCGCTGGCCAGCGCGTCCGCCGCCGCCCCGACCCAGGCGTGGTGGGCGTTGACCGCCCAGGCCGCGGCCGGGGCCCGCGCCGCCAGCTGCCGCTGCGCGCAGGCCACCTCGGCCAGGTTCAGCCCGGCGCCGCCGAAGCGGGTGGGCAGGGCCAGGGTCAGGTAGCCGTGGTCCCGCAGTAGGGCCAGGTCGGCGGCCAGTTGCTCCGGGTCGGCCCGGTGCCAGCCGGTGAGGTCGGCGGCGTCCGGCGCGGGCCGGCCGTCCAGCCGGTCCAGCAGGCCCCCCGGCAGCGGGCCGCCGGTCACCGAACCGGCGCCTGCCGGGCCGGTCTCGTCGGCTGGCATCAGGCCCATGCCGCCGTCGCCTCCTTCGCCGTCACCAAGCTCACCAACTCAACCTCAGCACGACCCCGGCGCTAAAGTCAACTAAACTGGTTGGAAAACTATGGAAGCGGACCGGGACCGCGCCGGGTGACGGTGAACAGAGGAACGTCAGCCGTTCAGTACGCGGACCGGGTGCCCGTCGAGGTAGGCGGCGATGTCGGCCACCGCATCGCCGAAGAACACCTGGTAGGTGTCGTCGGTGACGTAGCCGATGTGCGGGGTGAGCACGGTGTTCGGCGCCGACCGCAGCGGGTCGCCCAGCGGCAGCGGCTCGGTGTCGTACACGTCCAGGCCCGCCCCGGCGATCTGGCCGTCGCGCAGCGCGGTCACCAGCGCGTCGTGGTCCACGATCGGCCCGCGCGAGGTGTTGACCAGGTAGGCGGTCGGCTTCATGAGCGCGAACTCGGCCGCGCCGATGAGCCCGGTGCTGCGCGGGCTCAGCTTGTAGTGAACGCTGACCACGTCCGACCGCGCGAACAGCTGCTCCTTGCTGACCGGCTCGGCCCCGGCCTGCCGGGCCTGGTCCGGGTCGAGGTGCTGGCTCCAGGCCAGCACCTGCATGCCGAACGCCTGTCCGTACTTGGCCACCTGCCGGCCCTGGCGGCCCAGGCCGGCCACGCCCAGCCGCCGGCCGTGCAGGTCCATCCCGACCGTCCGCTGCCAGCCGCCCCGGACGCTCACCGCGGCCCCGCCCGCCCCGGCGCTCGCCCGCATCCGCCGGTCCTCTTCGGGGATGTGCCGGACCAGGGCCAGGATCAGGCCCCAGGTCAGCTCGGCGGTGGCCTCGGTCACGCCGTTGGTCCCGCACACCGTGATGGCGCGCTCGCGGGCCGCGTCCAGGTCGATCGCGGCGTTGCCCATGCCCGTGGTGACCAGCAGCTTCAGATCCGGCAGCAGCGCCAGCAGGCCGGCCGGGAACGCGGTCCGCTCGCGCATGGCCACGATCACGTCAAACGGCCGCAGCGTGGCCGCCAGCAGTTCGTGCCGCGCGATGTGCTCGGTGAAGACGGTGATCTCGGGCGAGCCGGGCAGGCCCTTCCAGTCCGCGTAGCCGAGTGCGACGTTCTGGTAGTCATCCAGAATCGCGATTCGCATCCCGCACTCCCCGCTCTTTTTTATTTCACCGAAGGTCGCACAGCGACCCTACTCGCCCCCGTGACTCTGGTCTCGCGCTGGCTTTGGATCGCGCCCAGGGGCCGCGAGCGGGCGGCTGATACGGTCAGCCGTGGTGACCGACCGACCCCGCCCATCACCTGGAGGATCACGCAAATGCCCTGGCTGGACGCGCTGACGACCAAGGCCCTCGACCGGGTGCGGCCCACCCGCGACGAGGCGCTCGCCGTGCTGGCCAGTGGCGACGACGAGCTGCTGGACGTGGTGGCGGCCGCGTTCAAGGTCCGGCAGCGGTTCTTCGGCCGCCGGGTCAAGCTCAACTACCTGGTCAACGTCAAGAGCGGCCTGTGCCCCGAGGACTGCTTCTACTGCTCGCAGCGGCTCGGTTCCGACGCCGACGTGCTCAAGTACAGCTGGCTCAAGCCGCCCGAGGTGCTGGCCGCGGCCCAGGCCGGCGTGGCCGCCGGGGCCAAGCGGGTCTGCCTGGTGGCCAGCGGCCGCGGCCCGGCCGACCGGGACGTCAGCCGGGTGTCGGAGATGATCGGCTCGTTCAAGGCCGAGCACCCCGACGTCGAGGTGTGCGCCTGCCTGGGCCTGCTCCGCCAGGACCAGGCCGAACGCCTGCGCGAGGCGGGCGCCGACGCCTACAACCACAACCTCAACACCGCCGAGGCCCACTACGGCGACATCTGCACCACCCACGACTTCGCTGACCGGGTCGACACCGTGCAGCAGGCCGCGGCGGCCGGGCTGTCGCCCTGCTCGGGCCTGATCGCCGGGATGGGGGAGAGCGACGCCGACCTGGCCGACGCGGCCCTCGCCCTGCGCGAGCTGGACCCGGACTCGGTGCCGGTCAACTTCCTGATCCCGTTCGAGGGCACCCCGCTGGCCGGGGAGTGGACCCTCACCCCCCAGCGCTGCCTGCGCATCCTGGCCATGGTCCGGTTCGTCTGCCCGGACGCCGAGGT
>DASXJM010000258.1:0-7199 GCA_036497405.1 Streptosporangiaceae bacterium
CAGCCCGGCCAGGCGGGCGGGCCGGGTGCTCATCCAGGTCACCACGTCGGTGAGCGGGACGCCGCGGGACCGGGCCTGCGTCCACACCGCGGGCAGGCCGAGCTGGAGCGAGGCGATACCGCCCCAGGCGGTGGCGAAGTCGCCGGTGTCCGGGTGCTTGAGGTCCGCGGTGCACGGCGAATGGTCGGAGACCACGCAGTCGATCTGGCCGGCCCGCATCCCCTGCCACAGGGCGTCGCGGTTGGCGGCGTCCCGGATCGGCGGGCAGCACTTGAACTGGGTCGCCCCGGCCGGGACCTCGTCGGCGGCGAAGCTCAGGTAGTGCGGGCAGGTTTCGGCGGTGACCCGGACCCCGCGCTGGCGGGCCGCGGTCAGGGCCGGGAGGGCGTCCGCGCTGGACAGGTGGAGCACGTGCACCCGGGCCCCGGTCCGGGCGGCCAGGTCGAGCAGGGTGCCGATGGCCCGCTGCTCGGCCGCGGGAGGCCGGGAGCGCAGGAAGCCCTGGTAGTCCCGCCCGGGCGGGACCTCGGTGATGTCGTGGCCGTCTTCGGCGTGCACGATCAGCAGGCCGTCGAACGAGGCGATCTCGCGCAGGGCCTGCCCCAGCCCGGCCTCGTCCAGGGGCGGGAACTCGTCCACCCCGCTCGGCAGCAGGAAGCACTTGAACCCGTACACCCCGGCCTCGTGCAGCGGGCCCAGGTCGGAGACGTTGCCGGGGATGGCGCCGCCCCAGAACCCGGTGTCCACGTAGACCCGCGACTGTGCTGTCTTTTTCTTGACCTCCAGCGCGGCCAGGTCGCAGGTGGGCGGGATGGAGTTGAGGGGCATGTCGACGATCGTGGTCACGCCGCCGGCCGCGGCGGCCCGGGTCGCGCTGGTGAAGCCCTCCCACTCGGTCCGGCCCGGCTCGTTCACGTGCACGTGGGTGTCGACCAGCCCGGGCAGCAGCACCTCGTCGGCGGCCAGTTCGATTACTTCCGCCGCATTTTTATCGAAGGTCTCTTCGCTGGCCCCCGGGTCGGTGACGGCGACGATGCGGCCGTCGCGGACCGCCACCGCGGCCGGGCGCAGGGCCCCATTCACCACGGCCTGCCGCGCCTTCACCACCAGGTCGAACGTCATGTCGTGCTCCATACGGCCAGTTGATCACGGGCGACCTGCTCCAGCAGCCCGGCGGCGCCGGTCATGCTGCGGGCCAGATCCGGCTCCAGGTCGGCCAGCGAGTGGACCGCGCTGATCCCGGCCGCCCGGGCCTGCTCGGGGGTGAGCAGGCTGCGCCCGGCCACCGCGATCACCGGGACCCCGCGCCGGGCGGCGGCCCGGGCCACCCCGACCGGAGCCTTGCCGGACAGGCTCTGGGTGTCCAGCGAGCCCTCGCCGGTGACGACCAGGTCGGCGCCGTCCAGAGCGGTGTCGAACCCGGTCAGGTCGAGGATCATGTCGATGCCGGAGCGCTGCTCGGCGCCGAGCACGGCCAGGGCCGCGAACCCGACCCCGCCCGCGGCCCCGGCGCCCGGGGTCGGCGACCAGTCGCGGCCGGTGGCCTCGGTGACCAGGGCCGCCCACCGGCGCAGGTGGCCGTCCAGCGTCGCGACCTGGCTGGCGTCGGCGCCCTTCTGCGGCCCGAACACCGCGGCCGCCCCGTCCGGGCCGGTCAGCGGGTTGGCCACGTCGGCCGCGAGCGTGATCCGGGCCGAGCGCAGCGCCGGGTCCAGGCCGGTCAGGTCCAGGCCGGTGACGTTGGCCAGGGCCCGGCCGCCCCGGCCGATGGGTTCGCCGCGGCCGTCGAGCACCCGGGCCCCCAGCGCCTGTAGCAGCCCGGCCCCGCCGTCGGTGCTGGCGCTGCCGCCGACGGCCAGCACCAGCTCGGTCGCGCCGTCGGCCAGCGCGGCCCGCATGACCTCGCCCACGCCGAAGCTGGAGGCGTCCATGGGGGCCAGCTCGCCGCCGGGCAGCCGCTCCAGCCCGCACACGGTGGCCAGCTCGACCAGGGCCAGGTCGCCGCGGCGGGCGTAGCTGGTGGCCACCGGTTTCCCGGTCGGCCCGGTCGCGGTGACCGGCACCCGGCCGAAGCCGGCCGCGACCGCGGCGTCCACGGTCCCGTCGCCGCCGTCGGCCACCGGCACCGTGACCAGCTCGGCCCCGGTCCCGCGCAGCCCGGCGGCGATCGCCGCCGCCACCTCGGTGGCGGCCAGCGATCCCTTGAACTTGTCGGGGGCGATCACGATCCGCATGCTCCTAGTCCAGCATGGCCATGACCGCGGTGGGAGCGTCGGCGCGGCGCTCGGCCAGCTCCTCGAACTCGGTCACGTTGTCGAGCTCGGTCCCCATCGACACGTTGGTCACCCGCTCGAGCACGATTTCCACCAGCACCGGGACCCGGTGCTCGGCCATCAGCTTCCGGGCCCGGTCCAGCGCGGGACCGATCTCGCCCGGGGTGGTGACTCGCAGCGCCTTACAGCCCAGGCCCTCGGCCACCCGCACGTGGTCGACGCCGTAGCCGCCGGTCTCGGGGCTGTTGATGTTGTCGAACGCCAGCTGGACGCAGAAGTCCATGTCGAAGGCCCGCTGCGACTGCCGGATCAGGCCCAGGTAGGCGTTGTTGACCAGCACGTGTAGGTAGGGCAGGTGGAACTGGGCGCCCACGGCCAGCTCTTCCATCATGAACTGGAAGTCGTAGTCGCCCGAGAGCGCGACCACGGTGGCGTCCGGGTCGGCGGCGGCGACCCCGAGCGCGGCGGGCACGGTCCAGCCCAGCGGCCCGGCCTGGCCCGCGTTGATCCAGTGCCGCGGCTGGTAGACGTGCAGGAACTGGGCGGCGGCGATCTGCGACAGCCCGATCGTGCTCACGTAGCGGACCTCGGGCCCGAAGGCCTGGTTCATCTCCTCATACACCCGCTGCGGCTTGATCGGCACGTTCTCGAAGTGGGTGCGCCGCTGCATGGTGGCCCGGCGCTGCTGGCACTGCTCGGCCCAGGCCCGCCGGTCCGGCAGCTGGCCCGCGGCCCGGCGCTCGCGGGCCGCCTCAACCAGCAGCCGCAGGGCCGCGCCGGCGTCGGAGACGATGCCGTAGTCGGGGGCGAAGACCCGGCCGATCTGGGTCGGCTCGATGTCGATGTGCACGAAGGTCCGGCCCGCGGTGTAGGTGTCCAGGCCGCCGGTGTGCCGGTTGGCCCAGCGGTTGCCGATGCCGAGCACGAAGTCCGAGGCCAGCATGGTGGCGTTGCCGTACCGGTGCGACGTCTGCAGCCCGGCCATCCCGGCCATCAGCGGGTGGTCGTCCGGGATCGCGCCCCAGCCCATCAGGGTCGGGATCACCGGGACGCCGGTCAGCTCGGCGAACTCGGTGAGCAGGGCGGCCGCGTCGGCGTTGATGATGCCGCCGCCGGCCACGATCAGCGGGCGCTCGGCCGCGGCCAGCAGGTCCAGGGCCCGGTCGATCTGGGCCCGGGTCGCGGCCGGCTTGTACACCGGCAGCGGCTGGTAGGTGTCGATGTCGAAGTCGATCTCGGCCAGCTGCACATCGAAGGGCAGGTCGATCAGCACCGGCCCCGGCCGGCCCGACCGCATCAGATGGAAGGCCTGGGCGAAGGCGCCCGGCACCTGGGCCGGCTCCCGGACGGTCATGGCCAGCTTGGTCACCGGGGCGGCGATGGCCGCGATGTCGACGGCCTGGAAGTCTTCCTTGTGCAGCCGGGCCACCGGCGCCTGGCCGGTGATGGCCAGGATCGGGATCGAGTCGGCCGACGCCGAGTACAGGCCGGTGATCATGTCGGTGCCGGCCGGGCCCGAGGTGCCCACGCAGACGCCGATGTTGCCGGCCCGGGCCCGGGTGTATCCCTCGGCCATGTGCGAGGCCCCCTCGACGTGCCGGGCCAGGATGTGGGTGATCCCGCCGTCGCGGCGCATCGCCGCGTAGAACGGGTTGATGGCCGCGCCGGGCAGGCCGAACGCGTGGTCGACGCCCTCGCGGCGCAGGATCGCCACCGCCGCGTCGGCGGCCGTCATGCGGGTCATGTCTTACTCCTTTTCCTGGTCGCGGCCGGACAGCTGCTGGATCAGCTTGAGCAGGGCCGAGTGGTCGAGGGCGCCGTCACCCTGGGCTTTGAGCGAGGCGACCAGCTGGGCCGCGGTTGATCCCAGCGGGATCACCACCCCGGCCTCACGGGCGGCGGCGGTCACGATGCCCAGGTCCTTGTCGTGCAGGGCGATGCGGAAGCCGGGGGTGAAGTCGCGGGCCAGCATGGCGGGCCCCTTGCGCTGCAGCACGGTGCTGCCGGCCAGCCCGCCGCCCAGCACGCGCAGGGCGGCCTCGGTGTCGACCCCGTAGGCCTCGAGGAACGTGATCGCCTCGGCCAGCAGCCCGAGGTGGCCGGCCACCATCAGCTGGTTGGCCGCCTTGACCGTCTGGCCCGAGCCGGCCGGGCCCACGTGCACGATCGTCTTACCGACCGCGTCGAACACCGGCTGAGCGGCGGCGAAGTCCTCGCCGGCCCCGCCGACCATGATCGACAGCGCGCCTTCGATGGCTCCGGCCTCGCCGCCGGAAACCGGGGCGTCGAGGACCCGGAAGCCGCGGTCGTGCCCCTCGGCGGCCAGGGCGACAGCTTCATCCGGCCGTATGGTGGAGAAGTCGATGACCAGCGCGCCCGCCGGGGCGTGGGCGAACACGCCGTCCTCGCCGGTCAGCACGGCCCGGACGTCGGGTGAGTCCGGGACCATGGTGGCGACCACGTCCGCGTCCCGGACGGCGCCGGCGATGTCTTTGGCGCCCTGGCCGCCCGCCTCGACCAGCTGGTCGACCTTGGCCGGGCTGCGGTTGTAGCCGGTGACCTCGAACCCGGCCTGGACCAGGTTGGCGGCCATGGGGCCGCCCATGATGCCGAGCCCGATGAAAGCGATCTTCGTCATGAGTTGTCCTCCGGGGCGGCGCGGCGGTCGCGGGGCAGCCAGGCCAGGCTGGCCTCGGTGCTGGCGGTGGGCTTGTACTCCAGGCTGACCCAGCCCCGGTAGCCCCGGTCCTGCAGCGCCACCAGGTAGCGGTCCAGGTCGAGCTGGCCACTGCCCGGCTCGCCCCGGCCCGGCGCGTCCGCGATCTGCACGTGCCCGGTGACGCCGGTGTGGGCGGCGATGGCCGCGTCCAGGTCGTCGCCGTTGCTGGCCAGGTGGTACAGGTCGCACAGGAAGGTCACGTTGGCCGCGCCCGCGGCCCGAGCCCGGTCGACCACGGCCACCGCGTCGTTGGCGGTGCGCAGCGGGTAGGGCTTCGGCCCACTGACCGGCTCGATGAACACGGCGGCCCCGATCCCGGCCGCGGCCTTGGCCGCCAGCGCGATGTTCTCGGTGGCCAGCTCGTCCTGGGCCGCGGCCGGCACGCCCTCGACCCGGTTGCCGTACAGCGCGTTGAAGCCGCGCACGGTGAGCCGCTCGCCGATGGCCGCCGCGACCTCCACGTTGTCGCGGAACTGGGCGCTGCGGGCCGGGATGGACAGCACGCCGCAGTCCGGCCCGGCCAGGTCGCCGCCGAAGAAGTTCAGCCCGATCAGGCTGACCCCGGCGTCCTGGATCGCGGCCACGAACTGGTCGACCTCACGGTCCGGCGGCACCGGCTGGTCCGGCCACGGCCACCAGAACTCGATGGCCGAGAATCCGGCCGCCGCGGCGGCGGCGGGCCGCTGCCGGAGCGGCTGTTCGGTGAACAGTAGCGAGCAGTTGGCCAGGTAAGGCAGGGAGTGTCCGGTCGGTGAGCTCATCTTTTCCGTATCCTGGAAGTTGTTTTCCGTTTCATGGATGACAGTAGATCGTGGCGCCAGGGTCGTCAACCGTCCTGGGGCTACGATTAGCCATGCGGCCCTCGGTTAGCGGGACCCGGGGAAGCTGGGGCTGATGTGACCCCGGGGCGTGGGAGTCGGGCGGGGCGAGGCCCCATCTAATGTGCACAATGAGCCTGTGCCCACACTGGAGTGTGGTGAGTGAACCTTTGCGCACATTGGGGGCGCGTTGGGACCGGGCGGAGGCGGCACCCCGGGCCGGATCGGTGAGGGCCGCAGCCGACCTTCGGTATATGGATTTTGAATTTTGTATCCTGGAAAGGTGAGCGAAGCTCAGGAGATCAAAGCGGGGGCGACCAAGGCCGGGGCCGGCGGCGTGCAGTCCATCGAGCGGGCGTTCGAGCTGCTGGAGATGCTGGCCGACGCGGGCGGCGCGTTGGGCCTGTCCGAACTGGCCACCGCGTCCGGCCTGCCCCTGCCCACGGTGCACCGGCTGATGCGCACGCTGGTCAACCGGGGCTACGTCCGCCAGGAGGCCTCGCGCCGCTACACGCTGGGGTCGCGGCTGATCCGGCTGGGCGAGATCTCCAGCCAGATGCTCGGCACCTCGCTGCGGCCGTACCTGGCCAAGCTGGTCCGGCTGACCGGCGAGACCGCCAACCTGGCCATGCTCGACGGCGACGAGGTCGTCTACCTGGCCCAGGTGCCGAGCCCGCACCAGATGCGGATGTTCACCGAGCCCGGCCGCCGGGTCCGCACCCACGCCACCGCGGTCGGCAAGGCCCTGCTGGCCCAGCTGCCTCCGGCCGAGGCCCGGGCCCTGCTCGCGCACGACATGACCTCGTTCACCCCGACCACCATCACCGACCCCGACCTGCTGCTGGCCCACCTGGAGGTGATCCGGCAGCAGGGTTACGCGGTCGACGAGGGCGAGCAGGAGGTCGGTGTGCGCTGCTTCGCGGTGGCCGTGCCCGACGCGCCCGCGGCCCTGGCCGTGTCGGCGTCGGGGCCGACGGCCCGGATGACCGACGACGCCGCCGAGCGGATCGTGCCCGCGCTGACCGGGATCGCGGCCGAGATCTCCAAGAGCATCGCGGCCGAGGGCGCGGCCTGACCTTGGCCGGCCGCGCCCGCCGGCCGCATCCGGGCCGCCGGCCGCAGCCCGGCCGCACCCGCCAGCCCGCTCAGACCGGACCCGTTCGCGTGTCGTCGTCCGGCACCGCCCCGCGTTCGGGCACGTTGAGCGCGACGCCGCCCTCGCGAACGGCCAGGCTGACCGCGCTCTCGCCCTTGGGCGCGCGGACCCAGTGGTTGAACACCAGGTTGAGGATGAACACCACGATCACGGTCGAGGTGATGCTGGACCCGAAGATGACCTGGAAGTCGGTCGGGAAGTGCTCGTAGAAGCTGGGCTGCACGGCCGGGATC
>DASXJM010000259.1:0-2106 GCA_036497405.1 Streptosporangiaceae bacterium
GAAGCTGCTGGCCGCCGAGACCGGCTGCGCGGGCGGGTTCGCCGGTTTCCAGGTGCTGACCGCCACCCGGCTCCTCCGCCAGGCCTCCAACTGGGGCTACCTGCCGGTCGGTGAGGTCATCCGGTCCGACATGCCGGGCACGTTCGCGATGGCGCTGCGGCGCCCGCTCGGGGTGGTCGCGGGCATCTCACCCTGGAACGGCGCCCACGTGCTGGCCTGGCGCACCGTGGTCAATCCGGTGGCCTTCGGCAACACGATCGTGCTCAAGCCGTCCGAGGAGGCGCCGGTCACGGCCGGCCTGCTGATCCCGGAGATCATGGAAGAGGCCGGCTTCCCCGCCGGCGTGATCAACGTGGTCACCCACGCCCCCGGCGAGGCGGTGCCGATCGCCGACGAGTTCTTCGAGCGGCCCGAGGTGCGCTGCATCAACTTCACCGGGTCGTCGGCCACCGGCCGGATCCTGGCCGAGCGGGCCGGACGGCACCTCAAGCGCTGCGTGCTCGAGCTGGGCGGCTACAACCCGCTGATCGTGCTGGCCGACGCCGACCTGGACTACGCGGTCGAGGCGACCGCGTTCGCGGCCTTCTTCCACCAGGGCCAGATCTGCATGAACGCGCGCAAGGTGCTGGTCGAGCGCCCGGTCTACGACACGTTCGTGGAGCGCCTGGTGGCCCGGGCCCAGTCGCTGCCCATCGGCGACCCGGCCACCCCGGGTACGATCATCGGGCCGCTGATCAACGCGACCGCGGTGGACCGGGTGACCCAGGAGGTCTCGGACGCGGTCGCGGCCGGCGCCACCGTGCTGACCGGCGGCCAGGCCGACGGGCCGTGCTACCAGCCGACCGTGCTGGCCGACGTGCCGGCCGGGGCCCGCATCCACGAAGAGGAGACGTTCGGCCCGGTCCTGGTGGCCCAGCCGGTGGAGACGGCCGAGGAGGCGGTGGCCGTGGCCAACGCCACCCGCTACGGCCTGTCGGCCGGGCTGATCACCGGCGACAACCAGCGCGGCTTCAACCTGGCCCGGCAGATCGACTCCGGCGTGGTCCACGTCAACGACCAGACCGTGGCCGACGAGCCCCAGCTGCCGCTGGGCGGGACCAAGGACAGCGGCTGGGGCCGGTCCGGCCCGGGCTCGATGCAGGACTTCACCGAAGTCCAGTGGATCACCACCCGGGACGGCACCGGCCACTACCCGATCTGAGGGCCGGCCCGGCCCGAAACCCCCTGACCTGCGCGTCCTCCCAAATTCCAGATGTCTGGAAGCTGACCCGGATTCGTTGACTCGCGCGCGTGCGGTGGGCATCCTCGACATCTGGATGCGGTAATCGGCGGACGCGGGGCCCCGGTTGCGGCAAGTTAGATAGCAAACCGATAACGAGGACGGTGGGTTGATGAACCAGCGGGGGGATGCGATGCGCCGCCCGGCCCGGAGTTCCATGCCGCCACGCAACCGGCGGCGGTGGCAGATCGCGGCCGGAGTCGTGCTGCTCTGGATCATCCTGTGGCTCGCCACCGGCTCGGTGGCCGGGGCCTTCATCTTCCTGATCGCGCTGGCCGCGCTGGGCGCCGCCGCCTTCTTCGGCCTGCGGGCCCTGGGCGTGAACCGCGACCACCCGTGGGTGCAGCGGGTCTCCTCGCGCCCGTGGCGGGACGGCCAGGACGTGCTGCAGCAGGCGCTGAAGCACCTGCCCGAGGTGTTCGTGGTCACCCCGAACGGGGCCCTGCTCGCCCCCGACGTGGTCGACCTGCGGATGAACCCGGACGATCTGGCCGTGCTGGGAGAACGGATGGACCCCAGCGTGGTCATGGAGTCGGCCGCCGAGGTGTACCAGGAGACGGTGTCCGCCCACAACGCCCGGCTGGCCCGCCGGGTCCCGGTCGAGGTGCGGATCATCGCCGACCCGGCCATGCCGCCGGGCCGGTTCCGCCTCCGCCAGGGCCAGCCCGTCAACAACTACCCCGGCTCCGAGGCACCAGCCCCCGCGGACCCGCGAGCCCTTGAAGACCCGCGAGCCCCGCAAAACCCGCGAGCCCCACAAAGCCCGCAAAACCAGCGAGTCCCAGAACCCCCGCGATTCCCACAGGACCCGAGCGCCCCAGGAGGCT
>DASXJM010000260.1:0-6050 GCA_036497405.1 Streptosporangiaceae bacterium
ATCCTCCGGCTGCGCGACGACCTCATCGCCCAGGCCGGCCTGCCGGACGTGATCGTCAACGCGGCCGGGTTCGACCGGGTCGAGCCGTTCCTGGCCAACGACGACGCGCTGTGGACGAACCTGGTGACGGTGAACTTCCTCGGCCCGGTGCGGCTGTGCCACGCCTTCCTGACCTCGATCGTCGAGGCCGAGCGGACGGTCAGGATCGTCAACATCGCCTCGGACGCCGGCCGGGTCGGCAGCACCGGCGAGACCGTCTACGCCGGCACCAAGGGCGCGATCATCGCGTTCACCAAGTCCCTGGCCCGCGAGATGGCCCGGCATCACATCAACGTCAACTGCGTCTGCCCGGGCCCGACCGACACCCCGCTGTTCCACACCCTGCCGGACAAGATCCAGACCGGCCTGGAACGGGCCATTCCGTTCCGGCGGCTGGCCACCCCGGGCGAGATCGCCGACGCGGTGGCCTTCTTCGCCTCCGACGCGGCCGGCTACGTCACCGGCCAGACCCTCAGCGTCTCCGGCGGCCTGACCATGGCCTGAGCCATCGCGCCGCCAGCCGGTACTCGCGGCCGGTTACTGGTTGCCGGGGACGCCGTACGACGGGGCCGCGGCCGGGTTCAGCGCCCGGGTGATGTAGTCGTCGCGCTGGGGCAGCCAGACGTCGAGCAGGGCGGTGAGGTCGGCCAGGGGGTCCGCCGACCAGTCGACCCGCAGGTCGGTGACCCGCCAGCCGGAGCCGTTGATGACCGACAGGCCGGCCGAGTGCACGGGCCCGGCCTCGCCGCCCGCGGCCATGGCGGCGGCGAAGGCGGCCAGCAGGCGGGTCTCGACCGGGCCGTCGGCGGCCAGCCAGGCTTCGACCAGGCGCCGGGGCACCTCGGCGGTGGCCAGCAGGTTGCCGGCCGCGGCGGCCCCGTCGGCCGCGTACTGGCCGACCAGGCCGAGGGCGCTCGGGCCGGAGTGGATGGCCACCCCTCCCCCGGCGTCGAGCGCGATCAGCTGCCGGAACTCGGTGAACGGCTCGCTGGCCACCACCTGCGCGATGGCCGCGGCCGCGCTGGCCCCGGCCCCGAGCAGGCCGAGCAGCTTGGGGCCGAGCCGGGGGTCGGTGACGTTCTGCGACAGCACCGCGCCCGCGCCGTCGGCCAGGTGCACACAGCGGGCCGCCACCGCCGGGGACGACGAGCAGATCACCGCGCCGAACGCGCCGCTGGCCGGGTCCCGCGCCGCCAGGGAGAACGTCACGTCCCCGCCTGCGCCGACAGGACGGCGGTGGCATCGATCTCGACCAGCCACTCCGGCCGGGCCAGGGCCGAGACGACCAGGCCGGTCGAGACCGGGTACACGCCCTTGAGCCACTTGCCCATCGTGCGGTAGACGGTCTCGCGGTACCGGATGTCGGTCAGGTACACCACGACCTTGACGATGTCCTCCATCGTGCCGCCGGCCTCGGTGACCAGCGCCTTGATGTTGGCCATGGCCTGGTCGGTCTGGGCTTCGAGGTCACCGGCGCCGACGCTGGCGCCGGTGTCGAGGTCCTGGCCGATCTGGCCGCGGATGTAGACGACCCCGTTGGCCACCACGGCCTGGCAGAGGTCGTTGTCGAGGTTCTGCTCGGGATAGGTGTCCCTGGTGTTGAACGGCCGGATGCGGGTGTGCTTCACGGTCAGCTGACCTCTCTGCCCGCCGGGCCGGTTTGCTCCGGGGGATCGATTCGCCCCGGGGGGTCGATGGTGGTGTAGGCGGCGTAGCTGCGCTGGATGCCGATCTGGTCGGCGAGGTAGCGGGCGTCGTGCCACACGCCCCAGATGAAGCTGGACCCGCGCCGGGACAGCCAGGGCAGGCCCAGGAAATAGACGCCCGGCTCGCGGGACACCCCCCGCTGATGCTGGGGCCGGCCGCTGGCGTCGAAGGTATCGACCTGCAGCCAGCCGAAATCGGTGGCGTAGCCGGTCGCCCAGAGGACGGTGGTGACCCCGGCGCCGGCCAGGTCCAGCTCGAGCAGGGGGCGCCTCACGCAGTCCGGGTCGGGCCGCAGCACCCGGGCCTCAGGCTCCTCGGGTAGGTCGAGGCCGTTGCGGGCGACGTAGGCGTCGGCCTGGTCGAGCACGGAGAAGTAGTTGGCGTCGCCGGTCGCGATGCTCGCGCGCAGGTCGGCCCGGAAGCGCACGATGCCGTCGGCGTAGGACAGGGCCGGGCCGGCCAGCGTGACGCCCTGGGCGGCCAGGTCGCGGAAGTCGACGGTGTGACCGCCGTGGGCGCCGCTGACCGCGATCGTCACGTGCTCCGCGCCCAGGGGCGGCGTGGTGATGTCCCACTTGCCGAGGACCCCGAGCCACCAGCAGTAGTCCCGCCCGCGATAGCGGCGCGGCGGCCGGTCGTGGGGGCCGACCGACAGGTAGACCTGCCGCCCCGAGTCCTGCAGCTCGGCGGCGATCTGCACGCCCGAGGCGCCGCCGCCGACCACGAGGACGTTGCCGTCCGGGAGCTGGCCGGGGTTGCGGTAGCGGGCGGAATGGAGCTGCCCGACCGGGGCGGCGGCGGGGATGATCGGCGGGACCACGGGTTTCTGGAACGGCCCGGTCGCGGCGACCACGAAGCGGGCGCTGAGGTCGCCGTCGGACGTCTGCACGGTGAAGCCGGGACGGCCGTCGTTCTTGCGCACCGAGGTCACCTCGACCCCGCAGCGGACCGGGGCCGCGACCTTCTTGGCGTAGGCCTCGAAGTAGCCGGCGATCTGCTCCTTGCCCGCGAAGGCCCCGGGGTCGAGGTCGAACTCCAGGCCGGGGAACCGGTCATGCCAGGCGGGCCCGTTGGCGACCAGGGAGTCCCAGCGCCAGGAACGCCACCGCTCGGCGATCCGGCCCCGCTCCAGGACCACGTGCGGCACCCCGGCGTTGCCGAGGTGCTCGCTCATGGCGATACCGGCCTGCCCCCCGCCGACGACGGCGACTTCGACCTCTTCCATGCTCATGACGTCACCCTTCGCCAGCACGCCCCATCCGTCCAACATGGCCATCTTGTCTCAGCGAGCTGATTTATTTATCGAAGGTCGGGTGCAGGGCTGCATCTGACCGTGCGGTCACCCCCGAAAGGTGCGTCCATGCCGAACGTCATTCCGGTCACCCTGCCCGCGGAGGCCGAACTCGTGCCGTGCCACTACGTCGCCGACGTCACCGACGGCGACCCGGCCGAACGCGAGTACGTCTACTTCGCCGCCCCTGACGGCCGCCTCACGATCGGCTTCTGGGAAGCCCAGCCTTACACCGAGCGCATCACGTCCTACCCCGGCGACGAGTTCTGCCACGTGCTCCGCGGTCAGGTCACCCTGACCAGCACCGACGGCACCACCCACAGCTTCGGCGAGGGCAGCAGCTTCACCGTCCCGGCCGGCTGGGCCGGTGAGTGGCGGGTCGACCAGCCGTTCATGAAGTACTTCGCGCTTTCCATCCCGGCGGCCTGAGAAACCTGCGGCGGCGATGTATCAGAGGCCGGAGGGCGGGCTCCGCATCCCGGAAGCACCAATGGCCGGGGCACCAGCCAGGGACCGGCCAGATCAGGGAGGGGCCGGAGATGACGCAAGTATCTGCGCACGCAGCCGCGACGACCGCCGAGCGCATCGTCAGCATTGCCGAGGCGAATCTGGGCAAGGGCGCGTGCTCGAAGAACAGCGCGGGCGGGAAGGGCTTCTACTCGAGTTCCAACGGCGCCGGCGGGCAGCCCGAAGCCTGGTGTGCCGACTTCGTCAAATGGGTCTGGGCCCAGGCCGGAATGGACGTCGAGGGGCTGACCCCGGCGGCGGGGAGCTTCGGCGAATACGGGCCGGTCGTGGCCACGCCGCAGGTCGGAGACGCGGCGCTGTACAACTACGACGGTGTGGGTTACGCCGATCACGTGACGCTCGTCGTGGCGGTCAATGCCAATGGCACCTATCTGCGCATCGGTGGCGATGAAGGCAATCATCACTCGTTCTCGACCACGACCGTCGACCGGGACGGCCCGTTCAAGTCCAAGGTCGGGAACACTGACTCGGGCCAGAAGCTCAGCGGCTTCGTCCGGCCCCGCCGCGTCGGGCAGGGCAGTCCGTGGGTCCCCCTCGTCGTCAACGGCAACTTCGACGCGATGACGAAAAAGGCGCTGCAGTGGAAGCTCAAGGTCGTCCAGGACGGGGACTTCGGGCCCGTTTCGACGAAGGCCCTCCAGCACTACCTGCACGTGCCGGTGACCGGTGACCGCGACCCGAACACCATCAATGCCCTGCAACGGCACATCGGGGTGAGGCAGAACGGCAAATGGACCCCGTGGACGACCAAGAACCTTCAGCAGGCTCTCAATGACGGCAAGTTCTGAGGCCCCGGGACGCTCCTAGAGCCCGGTGATGGACCAGTTGATCGTCTCCGGGGTCACCAGCGGGGTGCCCACTTCCAGCTGCAGGTTCTCGTGCGAGCCGAGCGGCACGTTACGCGGGTTTCCCCGCCACACCTGGCCGTTCACGATCGCGGTGACCTTGCCCCGGGCCGTCCCCGCCTGCCGGGCGGACAGCGGCTGACCCCACTCGTCGAAGAAGTCGCCCAGCGTGAAGGTCCGGTGGATGGGTGACTCGATGTGGACGATCCCGTCGGCCGCGTGCGTGTGCAGCCAGTAGAAGCAGCTGCCCGAGTCGATGAACGCCCCGGCCGGGGTCTGCTGCGCGACCGCGTGGGGAATGCCGATCCCAGCCGGCACCTGCCGCTGCTGCCCGTTGACGAAGATCGTCAGGTGGGTGTGGATGTGGAAGACGGTCTGCTCGGCCGTCTGGCAGGAAACACCGTCGATGGGCTGGCCGGCGGTGGCGGCCGACGGGCCGGCCAGCGTCCTCGCCCCCGGGATCGGCACCTGCTCCGGGCCCATCGGCCCGGCCGCGGGCGCGGCCTTGAGCGCGCCGAGCGAGGACAGCGCCGCGTAGTGACCGGAGACCGCCGCGCCGGATCCGCCGCCGGGTACCGCGAACCCGATCCCGGTGCCCACGCCCGCCAGCACCAGGGCCGCGCCACCCCACCCCGCCAGCCGCCTGCGCCGCCTGCGGCGCGCCTCCGCCTTCCGGGCCTCGGCGATGGCCTGCCGCCTGTGCTCCCGTGCCGTTCGTCCTGACACCAGTACTCCCACCATCTACGGGCCTACTACGTACTATTTACGTACGGAGATAGTAGCAAGTAGGATTGGACCCACGAAACAAAGCTGGCTGGCCCAGGAGCGGAGGCGCGCGTGCGCGGGTTCGGGGAGCTGGAGGCATCGGTCATGCAGCGCGTCTGGGCCCATGACGGCCCGGTGACGGTCCGCGACATCTTCGAGGAACTGCGCCAGCAGCGCGCCATCGCCTACACCACGGTCATGTCGACCATGGACAACCTGCACCGCAAGGGCTGGCTGAAGCGGGAACGCGACGGCAAGGCCTACCGGTATCTGGCCGTCGCCAGCCGGGAGAAGTACAGCGCCCGGCTGATGGGCGAAGCCCTGGACGACGCGGTCGACACCGAGGTGGTGCTCTCCCACTTCGTGGAAGCGATGGACGGCGAACAGGCCGCGGCCCTGCGCGCCGCGCTGGACAAGCTGGCCGGGCCGTCGTCGTGATCGCCGCCGCGGCCCTGTTCGCCTACGCGATCGTGGTCGCCTGCGGCGCGTCCCCGCTGCTGGCCCGGCTGACCGGCCGCGGGGCCAGCGCCCGCTTCGGGCTGGCCGGGTGGCTCACCGCGATGGTGAGCGCCGGGTTCTCCGGCCTGTTCGGCGCCTACCTGGTCATGGCCAGGGCCGTGGCCGACTGGGTTCCCCTGACCCAGGCGGTGTGCCGTTCGGTGGCGGGCAGCGCCTGCAGCCCGCCGGTGTACCGCAGCATGCTGTACGAGGCCGGCGTGACCGCCTGGGCGGTAATCGTCATGATCGCCGGCCTGGCCGCCTTGTGGCGCTACTGCCGCCGGGTCCAGCGAGCGCAGCGCCGGACCCGGGCCCACGCCGAGGCCGCGCTGCTGGCCGGCCGGCCCCTGCCCGGCGGCCGGGGCACGGTCGTGCTG
>DASXJM010000261.1:0-3955 GCA_036497405.1 Streptosporangiaceae bacterium
TACCACGTGGTCTCCGGCCGGATGACCCCGGCCGACCTGGCCATGGGCAAGCCGATGAAGACGCTGGAGGGTGGCACCGTGACCGCGGCCGGGTCCGGGACCAGCTTCACCGTCAACGGCGCCAAGGTCGTGTGCGGCAACGTGCAGACGGCCAACGCCACCGTGTACATCATCGACACGGTTCTGATGCCGAAGTCCTAAGCGGGAGAGGGGAGGGTACTGATGCCTGGTTCCCCTCCCCGGGCCGCTGGCCCGTGTCTCAGCCTGGGCAGCCAGGCGGGATACGGGCCAGCAGCACGGTGACGTCGTCCTCCCGGTGCCGCAGCGACTCGATCAGCGTGTCGCAGGTGCCGGCCAGGTCCCCGTGCTCGCCGGAAATCGCCGAGCGCAGGGCGAGCACACCCTTGGTGAAGGACCGGGTCCGGCTCTCGACCAGGCCGTCGGTGTACAGAGCCAGCACGGCGCCGGGGGCCAGCTTGATCCGGGCCTGGCCGAACTGGCCGAGGCCCAGTCCGACCGGCAACCCGGCGGGGATGGCGGGCAGGTGGGTGCGGCCGTCCGGCAGCGCCAGCACCGGGGACAAGTGGCCGGCCAGGGACATCGTGCAGGAGCCTTCGGCCGGGTCGACCACCGCGTAGACGCAGGTGGCACACGTACCGCCGGGCAACGCGGCGGCGCTGCGGTCCAGCCGGCTCATCAGCTCGGCCGGTTCCAGGTCCAGGTCGGCCAGGGTGTGCGCGGCCGCGCGGAGCTGGGCCAGCAGCATGGCGGCGGTGAGCCCGTGCCCCATCACGTCCCCGACCACCAGGCCGGTCCGGCCGCCGGGCAGCGAGACGATGTCCCACCAGTCGCCGCCGACCAGGTGACCCGGGGCCGGCACCGACCGCCAGGCCACCTCCACGTGGTCCGGGACCGGCGGGGCGGCCGGGGCCAGGCCGCGGCGCAGCGCCTCGCCGTCCCGCCGGCGGCGGGCGAACTCGGCGGCGTCGGCCACGCTGGCGCCGGCCCGGGCGGCCAGATCGGCCACCAGCGCGGTTTCCTCGTCGCTGTAGGGCTCGACCCGGCTGGACTTCGAGACCACCAGCACTCCGACCACGGCGCCGCGGGCGGTCATCGGCACGGCCAGGAACGAGCGGTGCCCGGCCAGGACCTGGCGGCCGCCGGGCCGGATCCGTTCCGCCAGGGTCCGGTCCAGCGTGGCGAACCGCTGCGGGCCGGCCCCGGACAGGCAGAGGCCATGGTGGGAATCGGGCGTGAACGCCAGCAGCTCACCGGCGGGCAGCGCGGCCCGGCCCAGCTCGCCCTCGGGCCCGATGAACCGGTTGGCCAGGCGGCGCACCACCAGCGGGCCACCGGAACCGGTCTGCCCGGCCACCAGGCGCTCCGGCACGAACACGGCTCCGCCGTCGCCGTAACGAGGCACGGCGATGTCGAGCAGCAGCCCGGCGATGTCGGTCAGGTCCAGGCTGGTGCCGAGCCACTGGCCGTTCTCCCCGGCGGCGTCCGCGGTCACGGCGTTCCCGGTGGCGCTGGTTTGCGGCCGACCCCGCCCAGGGTTTCCACGGGCACGGCCGGGAACGGAGCCGGGTCCGGGTGCCACTCGTGCACCGGCACCACCCCCGGCTCGACCAGGTCGAGGCCGTGGAAGAAACCGGCGATCTCGGCCGGGCTGCGCAACTGATAGGGCACGGCACCGGTGTCGGCGTAGTTGTCGCCGGCCTCGATGTGCGCGTCGCCGGTCCGGACGCTGTCGGCCAGGGCCAGGTAGCTACCGGGCGGGAACGCCGCCAGCAGCCCGTCCACCACCGCCTGGGCGTCGGCGTAGCGGCTGACGTGGCCGAGCACCCCCATCAGCAGCAGCGCCACCGGCTGGTCCAGGTCCAGGGTGCCGGCCGCCGCGGCCAGGATCTGGCCGGGCTCCCGCATGTCCGCGTCGACGTAGGCGCAGGCCCCCTCCGGGCGGCTGGACAGCAGGGCGCGGGCGTGGGCCAGCACCAGAGGGTCGTTGTCGACGTAGACGACCCGGCTCGCGGGCGCGACCCGCTGGGCGATCTCGTGGGTGTTGTCGACCGCGGGCAGACCGGTCCCGACGTCGAGGAACTGCCGGACCCCGGCCTCGGCGGCCAGGTAGCGGACGGTCCGGGCCATGAAGTAACGGACCGCCCGGGCCGTGTCGACGATGCCGGGATAAGTCTCGCGGTATTTGTCGCCCGCGGCCCGGTCCACCGGGTAGTGATCCTTGCCGCCGAGCCAGTAGTTCCAGATCCGGGCCGAATGCGGCACCGTGGTGTCGATCTTCGACGAAGGCGGAACGTCACGGGCGGGACGGTCGTCGGTCACGAATAACTCCTGATGAGACGCCATAACTGCTGTTTTACGCGGCAGGCCGCGGTTCAAACCGGAACACAGAAATCAAACCGTGCTGCACCTGAGCTGCCAGGCGTTACCGCACGTCAGATGCTAATTCTGCCCGTGCCGCCGACAATCGTATCCGGGAAAGTCCGCGATGCGTCCCGTCGTCCATTATCGACGGACCGGATTGCTGATTTGCGTCGAAGCACACCGGCATTTGTCATTATTGTTGGCATGTCCCAATCGGGGTGATGCTGACATCGCGGCCAGGAGGCCGAGTGCAGGTACCGGAGGGGCCAGGGGGGACGGCGGGACTGCAGCCACCCTTAGGTAGCAAGGCACCGGGCAATGGCTTCTGGCCGGGCGACGGCGTCGACCTGAGCGACATCACCGACGATGTCCTCGGCATCGCCGTACCCCGGTTCGCCGACGGCGCGGCCGTGTTCGTGCTGGAACGGCACCTGGCCAGCGCGGCGGCGGCCGGGGCCGGCGCGGAAGCCGACCCGAGCCCCGGCTCCGGCCCTGACTCCGGACCGCAGGCCATCGCCCGCCGGCTGGGCAGCCGGTTCGCGGGACCGCCCAGCCTGGTGGGTCCCGGGGCGTTCCCGGCCGGAGAGGTGGTCGCGTTCGCGGCCGGCTCCCCCTACACGCGGAGTGCCGCCAGCCGGCAGCCGGTCCGGTTCAGCCAGCCCGACCCCATCACCCTGGAACGGGCCCGGCCCGCGGCCCGACGGGCGCTGGGCGCCCACGCCGACTTTCTGGCCCTGCCCATGACCACTCAGGACAGCGCGCTGGCCGGGCTGCTGGTGGTGAGCCGGACCGCGGACCGGCCGCCGTTCAGCGACGCCGAGACCGGGCTGCTGACCGGGATCGCGGCCCGGACCGGCAACTGGATCGTCCAGGCCTGCCTGCTGGCCGAACACCAGCGGATCGCGCGCAGCCTGCAGCTGGGACTGCTGCCGGGCCCCCCAGCCAGCCCGGCCGGGATCGAGGTGGCCGCGCGCTGTTTGCCCGCGGCCGGGCACATCATCGGCGGCGACTGGTACGACGTGATCCAGCTGCCCGGCGACCGGACCGGCCTGCTGGTCGGCGACGCCATGGGCCACGGGCCCGAGGCAGCGGCGGTGATGGCCCAGCTGCGGGCGGCGGCGCACGCGCTGGCCGACTTCGACCCGGCCCCGGCCGAACTGCTGCGGCGGCTGGACCGGACCGCGTCCACGCTGAAGAACGTCACGTACGCGACCTGCGCCTACTGCGTGATCGACCCGTCCACCGGGACCGGCACGATCGCGCTGGCCGGGCACCTGCCGCCGGTCATCGCGCTGGCGGACGGCAGCACCCGAGTCCCGGCCCTGCCGTCCGGGCTGTCGCTGGGGCTGGGCAGCGCGATCTTCGGCCAGGTCCGGATCGGGCTGCCGCCGGGGTCGGTGCTGGCCCTGTTCACCGACGGGCTGGTGGAGAGCCGGGCCCGAGACTTCGACCACGGCATCCTGGCCCTGCGGTCGGAGCTGACCCGGCCCGGCGCGCCGGGACCGGCCCGGCTGGACGCCGCCGCCGACCACCTGATCGCCGCGCTGGCGCCCCAGCGCGAAGACGACGTCAC
>DASXJM010000262.1:0-8682 GCA_036497405.1 Streptosporangiaceae bacterium
GCGTGACCGAATCGTGGCCATATCGGCTGCTCAGCCGTTTCCGGCCGGACTGACCGGGATGCGGTCGGCGTTTTAGGTTGATTGGTATGCGTGACCGCGACATTGTCGCCGCCATCGTGGCCGGCGACTCCGATGGTCTCGCTCAGGCCTACGACAAATACGCGGCCCGGCTGTTCGGGTTCTGCCGGTCCCGGCTGCGCGAGCCGGACGACGCCGCCGCCGCGGTCCGGGACACGTTCCTGATCGCCGCGTCCCGGCTGGACCAGCTGGGCGAGCCCGATCGGCTCCGGCCCTGGCTGTACGCGGTGGCCCGGCACGAGTGCCAGCGGCGGCTGCGGGACGGCGCTGCGCCCGCCGCCCTGGGCGAGACCACCGAGCCGGACGGCCCGGGCGCGGACGCGGACGACCTGGCCGCCCGGGCCCAGCTGCGCGACCTGGTGCGGGCCGCGATCCTGGGGCTCAGCGCCGGCGATCAGGAGGTCATCGAGCTCAGCCTGCGGCACGACCTGTACGGGCCCGATCTGGCCGACGTGCTCGGCGTCCCCCGCGAGCACGCCTACACGCTGGCGGTCCGGGCCCGGGGCCAGCTGGAGGAGTCGCTGGGCGTGCTGCTGGTCACCCTGGCCAGCCGGGATGCCTGCCCGGACCTGGACCTGCTGCGGGACGGCTGGGACGGGGCGCTCACCGCCGACTTTCGTCAGCGGGCCGGGAGCCACATCGAGCGCTGCCCGGCCTGCGGCGAGCGCCGGCGCCGCGAGCTGCAGCCGATCATGCGGCTCGGCTTCGCGCCCCTGGCCATCATCCCGGCCGCGCTGCGGGCCGAGCTGCTCGAGCTGGCCGCCGATCCTTCGGCCGCGGCCGAGCGCACCGCGATCGTCCAGCGGGCGGGCCAGTTCGGGGCGGCCGGGTTCCCGGCCACCGCGGCGGCCGCGCAGGCACCGGGCGCGGCCGGGACGGTGCGGGCCGTCCTGGATCGGGCCCAGCAGCGCTGGCCGCGGGCCCGGGGCCGCACCGCGGTGATCACCGGCTCCGCGGCCACGGCCGCCGTCGTGGGGGCGATCGCGGTGGTGGTCATGGTGCTGCCGCAGGCCACGCACCAGGGTCGCACCGTGCTGCGGTCACCCGGGACGGCCCGGACCGCCGGCCGGCCGACCGCCACGGTCACGCCCGCCGCCAGTCAGCCGGCCAGGACCCGGCCGGACGCGTCGTCCAGCGCGGCCGGGTCCCTGACCCAGCAGCACGCCAGCCGGCCGGCCCGCCCGGCCCCGGCTGGTCACGGGGCCCCCGGGACGGCCGCGGGGGACGCCCCGGGGGCGGCAGCCACCAGCGGGAGCACCACATCGGCCTCGGGCCCAGCGACTTCGGCTCCGCCCACGGTCACCGTGACCCCCGGCACGCTGGTCCTGGCCGGACTGCTCGGGTCCGCGACCGGCACGGTCACCCTGTCGGCGGGCAGCGCGCCCACCCACTACACGGTCTCGATCCCGTCCAGCCTGGCCGGGCACCTGACCGCGTCACCGGCGTCGGGCTCGATCCCGGCCCACGGCCACCAGCGGGTCACGGTGACCCTGAAGGGCCTGCTGTCGGTGGACTCGACGATCACGGTAAACCCCGGCGGGCACCCGGTGACGGTGCTGCTCGGCGTGCACCTGGGCGGCTGACCCTGGCTCCTGGCCCCGGGCCAACGGGGAAGTCTGGCCCGGAACCAGGGGCCAGGGTGACAGCCACCCGGCGCTGACCCTGTGCTCCTGCTCACCAACCTTCGGTAATAATATCGAACTAGATTTCGAATAGCAACACCCGGCCATCCTGTGCCCGGCTGAGGGATTGCTCCCGCTACACGCTGGGCGACCATCAGGTCAGCGTGTATTCGGACGCGGTGCCGCTGACGGCGGGCAAGACCATTCGGTCGGTCACGCGGCCGGAAATCAGCCACGGCATCGGGGACAGCCTGAACGGCATGCACCTATTCGCCTGGGGGCTGACCGGTTAGTTGTCACGAAGGGCGGAAACGGAGCGGGTATCCTGCCCTCATGAAAAGCGGGAACAGTATCACGCTGCCGAATAGCAGCGGCTGCGCCTTTTGCGACTTTCTTGAAGGGACCAAGCCGTACACGATCCTGTCCCGCCTGGACCGGGCGGCCACCCTGGTCACCCGGGAGCAGCGCGGTGTCGCGCACCTGCTGGTGGTGCCGATCCGTCATTGCGAGACCATCCTGGATCTCAGCGACGACGAATCGCTGGAAATTATGAAAGAGCTTCGCCGGGGTGCGCTCGCCATTGATCTCGCCTATCAGCGGCCTGGGATCGCGGTGTGGCAAAACAATGGCGTACCGGCTCACCAGAAAGTGCCGCACGTACATTTTCATGTGGCCGGGACGGTGGACGGCGGCGGCACCCAGTGGGGCCCGGTTCCGAAACTATCCGTGGCCGAAACAGACGCCATCGCCGGCCAGCTCCGTCTGACCAGCGTCTACTGACGGTCCGCCCGGGGAAACGCGGGCCGGGCCGGGTCGCGGAGGACGGCGGTGATGCCGTCACCAGGCAGCGCGGCCGCGTAGTACCAGCCCTGGGCGGTGTCGCAGCCGAGGGCGGCCAGGTGCTCGGCCTGCTCGCGGGTTTCCACGCCTTCCACGGTCACGTTCAGGCCGAGGGCGTGGGCCAGCCCGGCCAGGGCCGAGATGATCGGCTCGTCGGCCGGGCCGTCCGGCCACAGCTCCCGGATGAACGAGGCCGACAGCTTGAGTGAGCCGACCGGCAGCCGCCGCAGGTAGGCCAGGTTCGAGTAGCCGGAGCCGAAGTCGTCGGCGGCGATGCGCACCCCCATCGCGGCCAGCTGCTGCAGCGTCTCCAGCGGGCGGCTGTCCGCCCCGACCAGGGCGCTCTCAGTCAGCTCGAGCTGGAGCAGTTCCGGCGGCAGGCCGGTGCGGGCGATGATCCGGGCCACGTCGGACACGAAGCCGGGGTCGGTGGCCTGCTGGGCGGACAGGTTGACGCTGATGAACGGAGCCTGCCCGGGCCGGATGCGGTGCCACTGGGCGGCCTGGGCGCAGGCGGTCTCCATGACCCAGCGGCCCAGCGGGGTGATGACCCCGCTGGCCTCGGCGGCCTCGATGAACGACTCCGGGGACAGCTGCCCGAGCGTGGGGTGGTGCCAGCGCAGTAGGGCCTCGGCCCCGCGCAGGTCGCCGTCGGGCAGCCCGACGATGGGCTGGTAGACCACGGTGAACTCGCCGGCCTCCAGGCCGGAGCGCATCGCGGTGGTCAGGGCCATCCGCGCGCTGTCGGTGGCCTGGCGGGCCGGGTCGTACACGGCCCACCGGCCCGGGCCTTCGGCCTTGGCCCAGTAGAGCGCGCTGTCCGCGTCCTTGACCAGGTCGGCGGCCTCGGCGCCAGCCACGGGACGTTCGACCACGCCGATGCTGGCGGTCAGGCCGAGCCGGTGCGGGCCGATGCGGAACGGCCGCTCGATCCGGCTGAGCACGTCGCTGGCCAGCGCCACCATCGCGTCCAGGCCGCTGGTGTCCTCGACCAGCAGGCTGAACTCGTCGCCGCCCATCCGGGCCACCAGGCCGCGGACGGGCTCGGCCCGGTCCTGCAGCCGCCGGGCCACCGCGACCAGCAGTTCGTCCCCGATGTCGTGCCCGAGCGTGTCGTTGACCGAGGTGAAGCCGTCCAGGTCCAGGTAGGCCAGGCCGATCCGGCCGGTGTGGCCGGTCACCGCGGCGGCCAGCCGGTCCAGGAAGCAGGCCCGGTTGGCCACGCCGGTCAGCGGGTCGTACTGGGCCTGGTGCTTCAGCTGAGCCCGGAACTTGGCCTCGGCCCGGCGGCGGGCCTCGTCCGCGCTGCGCTGGGCGTCGGCCAGCGTCCGGTCGCGGAGGGCGCGGACGTAGCCGGCCGTGATCGCTTCCCGGACCGCGGTGGCCGCGCTGGCGGCTGGGCCGGTGTCCGGGCCGGGGCCTGGGTCCAGGTGGCGGGTGATGACGGTGAGGCTGCGGCCGAGCACCTCGGGGTGAACCAGGCTGGCGTCGACCAGGGCAGCACCGATCTTGGCCGCCCGCTCGGGCTGGACCGGGTGGCCTGGGGCCAGGGCCAGCACGTCCGCGGCCAGCGCGCCGAGCAGGTCGGCCAGTTCCGCCGGGGTCAGGACCGAACCGGCCGGGCCGGTCAGCGCCGAAACCCAGTCGCGGGCGAACTGGCCGCCGCGCTCCTCCGGGCTCCGCTCGTTCATGTCCACTCCCGCCGGCCGGGCGATATGTTAGCTATCGGACACTATTGTCCTGGTCTCCTCCGTTACGTTAGGCGGCTTGCCCGTCTCCGGCATCCGAAATCGCGGGAGCGGGGTCGGCAGCAGCCAGACAAAGGCGGTGGCGCCACCGGCCGCGGCGATCCAGAGCGTGGGCCGGACCCCGATCGCGCCGCCCAGCGCCCCCGCGACCAGCGAGCCGACCGGGCGGCTGCCGTAGTTGACGGCCTGGAACGCACCGGTGACCCGGGACCGGAGCCGGTCCGGGATCACGGCGGCGAAGATCGATCCGATGCTGATGTCCAGCACCATCACCCCAGCCCCGGAAAGGAACTCCGAGGTGAACAGCGCGGCCAGGATCAGGGCGTGCGGCCCGCCGGCCAGCGGGACCAGCAGCAGCGGAGCCGGGAACAGCACCGCGCCGATGACGTAGCCCCAGCCGACCCCGACCCGCGCGGTGATCCGCCGGGTGGCCAGCGAGCCGAGTACGCCGCCGACCGCGCCCGCGCCCAGCACCACCCCCAGTTCGCCCGGGCGGATGTGCAGGGACCGGGTCGCGTAGAGGACGAACAGGGTCGCGAACATGAAGTTGAAGAAGTTGATGACCACGGCCGCGATCAGGGTGGCCCGGACCACGCCGTGCCCGGCGATGTAGCGGGCACCCGCGGTCAGGCTGCCGCGGCGGGCCGGCTCCGGGGGTGGCTCGGCCGGGCGGATGCGGCTCAGGAAGAACGCCGAGCCCAGGTAGCTCAGGGCGTCGGCCGCCACCGCCAGCGGCGCGGTGAGCACCTGGACCAGGACCCCGCCCAGGCTGGGGCCGCCCACGAACGAGAACGCCCGGCTGCCGTAGATCAGCGACTGGCCGCGCACGTAGTCCGGCTCCGGCACCAGGGCCACGAACATGGCCGGGTCGCACACGGTGAACAGCACGCTCAGCGAGCCGACCGCGAACGCGACCGCGTACAGCTGGGCCAGGGTCAGCACGTGCAGCGCGGCGCCCACCGGCACCGTGGCCAGCAGCGCGGCCCGGCCCAGGTCGGCGCCGATCATCAGCCGGCGGCGGTGGCGGCTGCGGTCCGCCCACAACCCCGCGTGCAGGGCGAACAGCAGGCTGGGCAGCCAGATCGCGGCGGTCAGGTAGCCCATCTCGGTGGCGTCGGCGTGCAGGGCCAGGATGCCGGTGTAGGGCACCGCGACCGCGGAGACCTGGTCGCCGAACATCGAGATGGTCTGGGCGCTCCAGTAGCGTCGGAAGGCGCGCTGCTGGAGCAGGCCCGGCAGCCGGGCCCGATGGGTCAGGCGATCAGTCCAGGGCACCGGGAAACGCCAGCTGCAGGTAGGTGACCACGCGGGCGTCCGGGGGCCGCAGCTCGGGCTGGGTCAGCCGGTCCAGGTACGGCTCGAGCAGGGCCCGTTCCTTTTCGGCCAGCTCCCGCAGTTCATCGGCGGTCAGGTACAGCATCAGGTCGCCGAAGTGGGCGGCGTGCTGCCACTGCGCGGGCTCGTCGGGCTTACGCTCGAGCCAGCGCATGAGCCGCTCGAAGTAACGCTCGGCGATCACCGAGTTCAGCAGGCCGGCCGCGGCCTGCTGGTCGGGCTCGTCGTTCACCACGGGCCAGTTGGTGAACTGGGTGGTGGCCCGCCAGGGCCGCTCCCGGCCCCGGCCGCCGCCGGCCTCTTCGACCAGGCCGTACCGGGCCAGCTGGCGCAGGTGGAACGAGCAGCTGCCGGAACTCTCCCCCAGCTGCTCGGCGGCCTGGGTGGCGGTCTGCGGGCCCGCCCGCCGGAGCAGGCCGACCAGGGAGATGCGCAGCGGGTGGGCCAGGGCGCGCAGGGCTCGCGGGTCGGTCAGCCGGGTCACCGGCCGTTCGGGGAACCAGTCCTCGTCACTCATGTACACAAAGGTAACTTTGCAAAGCTTCCTTTGCAAAGAGTTCTTTGGATAAGTCTGGCGGTCACGCGGCCTGCGGGCCCGGATTCCGGTTTAATTTCGTCGGCGAGAGGAGCCAGAGTGGCCAGGGTCTTGCGGGTGAGCAGCCGGAACGCGCGCTTCCAGGAGTGGCAGGCGCTGCTGGGCAACCGGCGCAAGCGGCGCCAGGCGGCGGCGTTCGTGGTCCAGGGGGTGCGGCCGGTCACGCTGGCCCAGGAGCACGGCTGGCCGCTGCGGGCGCTGATCTACGACGCCGACCGGCGGCTGTCCCGGTGGGCCAGCTCGGTGCTGGAGTCCCCGGCCGCGGCCGGGGCCGAGCGGGTGGCGATGAGCGCGGAACTGGTGGCTGAGCTGGGCGAGAAGGACCAGGACGCACCCGAGCTGATCGCCGTGGTGGCCATGCCCGCCGACGACCTGGGCCGGATTCCGGTCGACGACGGGTTCCTGGGCCTGGCCTTCGACAGGCCGGGCAGCCCCGGAAACATCGGCACGGTGATCAGGTCGGCCGACGCGTTCGGGGCGGCCGGGGTGATCGTGTCCGGGCACGCGGCCGATCCCTACGACCCGCAGGCGGTGCGAGCCAGCACCGGGTCGCTGTTCGCGGTCCCGGTGGTGCGGGCCGACGGGCCCGCCGCGGTGCTGGACTGGGTGGGCGCCCGGCGCCGGGCCGGAGTGCCGGTCACCGTGCTGGGCACCGACGAGCACGGCGAGGCCGACGTGGCCGGCCACGACCTGACCGGGCCCACGCTGGTGGTGATCGGGAACGAGACCAGCGGGCTCAGCGAGGCCTGGCGCTCGGCCTGCGACGCGATCGTGCGCATCCCGATCAGCGGATCGGCCAGCTCGCTCAACGCGGCCAGCGCCGCCACCGTGCTGCTCTACGAGGCGGCCCGGCAGCGGGGGCCGAGCCAGCGGATGGCGGCGGCTCACGGTGAGACAGGAATACCGGAGGCTCCTCCGGGTTAGTAGCCAACGACCGGACATCATCAACACCGGGAAGGGACCTCATGGCCCAGAAGACCTGGTTCATCACTGGCACCTCGCGCGGCTTCGGGCGCGAATGGGCGATCGCCGCGCTGGACCGCGGGGACAAGGTGGCCGCGACCGCGCGGGACACCGCCACCCTCGACGACCTCGTGGCCAAGTACGGGGACGCGCTGCTGCCGATCAAACTGGACGTGACCGACCGGGCCGCCGGGTTCGCCGCGGTCAAGCAGGCTCAGGAGTTCCTGGGGCGGCTCGACATCGTGATCAACAACGCCGGCTACGGGCACTTCGGCATGGTGGAAGAGCTCAGCGAGGCCGACGTCCGCGACCAGCTGGAGACCAACCTGCTCGGCGCGCTGTGGATCACCCAGGCGGCCCTGCCGTTCATGCGCGAGCAGGGCAGCGGGCATATCTTGCAGGTGTCCTCGATCGGCGGCGTGTCGGCGTTCCCGAACGTGGGCGCCTACCACGCGTCCAAGTGGGGCCTGGAAGGCTTCAGCCAGGCGCTGGCCCAGGAGGTCAAGGCGTTCGGCATCAACATCACGCTGATCGAGCCGGGCGGCTACGACACCGACTGGGCGGGCCCGTCGTCCAAGCAGTCCAAGCCGCTGCCCGCCTACGACAAGGTCAAGGAGATGGCGGCCGAGGCCCGGGCCAAGCGGGTCTCCACGCCGGGCGTGCCGTCGGCGACCCGGGAGGCGATTTTGCGCATCGTGGACGCGGAGGTCCCGCCGCTGCGGGTGTTCCTGGGCGAACAGCCGCTGGGCATCGCCACCGCCGACTACCAGTCCCGGCTGGCGACCTGGCGGGAGTGGCAGCCGGTGTCGGCGGCCGCTCAGGGCTGAGCGCGCCGGGTCGGCTGGACCCGGCGGCTTACGTCTCGTCCGGGTCCAGCCACTTGCCGACCCGGGGCGGGGTGTAGGCGCGCAGCGCGGGCAGGAGGCCGTCCACACTGGTCACGTCGGAGATCAGGCTCAGGTTCTGTTCCTTCATGAAGCCGTGCCGGACGGCCTCGCGCAGGAAGGTGTGGAAGGCGGCCCAGTAGCCGTTGACGTCCAGGGTGGCGATGGGCTTGCGGTGCAGGCCGAGCTGGGCCCAAGTGGTGATCTCGGTCAGCTCCTCCAGGGTGCCCATGCCCCCGGGCAGGGCCACGAAGGCGTCGGCCAGCTCGAACATCTTCTGCTTGCGCTCGTGCATCGAGTCCACCTCGACCAGCTCGGTCAGGTGGCGGTGGGCGATCTCCCGGCCGAACAGGTGCCGCGGGATCACCCCGACCACCTGTCCGCCCGCCGCCAGCGCCGCGTCGGCGACCAGGCCCATCAGGCCGACCTCGGCGCCGCCGTAGACCAGGGTCAGGCCCTGGGTGGCCAGCAGCCGGCCCAGGGCCTGGGCGGTCTCGGCGAACTCCGGGCCGGACCCGGACGACGATCCGCAGTACACACAGATTCGGGACAGGTTCACCCGCCACATGCTAGGCCGGTGCGAGCTGGCGCCGCGGACCGGACGCGGGGGCCAGCAG
>DASXJM010000263.1:0-4249 GCA_036497405.1 Streptosporangiaceae bacterium
GTTAGTGGGAGTCGATGGTGCGGAGGGTGATGGTGACGGGCATGGCTTCGAGTTCGGCCAGGACTTCGGGGGGGAAGGTGGTGGCGATGTCGGTGATGGCGTAGCCGATCTCGTCGCGGGTGCCGAGCATCTGGCTTTCGACGTTGACGTGGTGGTCGGCCAGGACGCGGTTGACCGAGGCCAGGACGCCGGGGACGTTCTGGTGGATGTGGACCAGGCGGCTGGTGCCGACCGCGGTGGGGAGGGCGATGCCGGGCAGGTTGACACTCAGGGAGGTGGCGCCGCCGCCGGCGTAGTCCTGGAGCTTGCCCGCGACGAACTCGGCGATGTCCAGCTGGGCCTCTTCGGTGGAGCCGCCGACGTGCGGGGTCAGGATCACGTTGGGCAGGCCGCGCAGGACCGACACGAACTCCTCGCCCTTGGCCTTGGGCTCCTCGGGGAATACGTCGATGGCGGCGCCGGCGATGTGGCCGCTCTGGATGTTGTCGCGCAGTGCTTCGTGGTCGACCACGAAGCCGCGGGACAGGTTGAGGAACAGGCTGCGAGGCTGCATGCGGGCGAACTCGTTGGCGCCGAACATCCCGCTGTTGCCGGGGCGGCCGTCCACGTGCAGGGTGACGGTCTCGACCGACTCCAGCAGTTCCTCGAGGGTGCCGCAGCGGCGGGCGTTGCCCATGGCCAGCTTGTCGGCGATGTCGTAGAAGTAGACCGACATGCCGAGGTTCTCGGCCAGGACCGACAGCTGGGCGCCGATGTTGCCGTAGCCGACGATGCCGAGCTTGCGCCCGCGCACCTCGTGGCTGCCGGCCGACGACTTGTCCCACTCGCCCAGGTGCAGCTTGGCGTTCTTCTCCGGCAGCCGCCGGGCCAGCGAGATGATCTCGGCCAGGACCAGCTCGACCACGCTGCGGGTGTTGGAGAACGGGGCGTTGAACACCGCGACCCCCTGGCGCGAGGCGGCGTCCAGGTCGATCTGGTTCACGCCGATGCAGAACGCGCCCACTGCGGCCAGGTCGGCCGCGGCCGGGGCGGTGAACACCTCGGCGGTGACGTTGGTCCGGGACCGGATGCCGAGCAGGCTGACCCCGGGCAGCGCCTCGATCAGCTCGTCTTCGCTGAGCGCACCGGCCCGCGTCTCGACCTGGTAACCGGCCTTGGTCAGCCGGGCCACCGCGTCTTGGTGGATGTTCTCCAGCAGTAGCGCACGCTTCGGCGCGTTCATCGTGTGAGCAACCTTTCCGTCCCCATGGACCGTTCCCCAGGGCTATCCCCGCAGGTCCCTCTAATCTACGCGTGCGGGGGCTGGGGTCGCGCGCCGTTATCGGGGGGTGGGCTTGCTACCGGGGGGGTGGGCTTGCTACCGGGGGGGTGGGCTTATCGGGGTGTCGCGGCCTTATCGGGGGGAGACGCCGGTCACCGATCCGGCTGCGGCTTTGTCGGCGGCCAGCTCGGCGATGCGCTGGCGGACCAGCTCGGCGTCCTCGTGCGGGATGGACTCCAGGATGGCCAGGGCCTGGTCCCAGCTCTCCCGGGCCGCGGCCGAGCCGACCGCGTGCAACTGGGCGTCGCCCAGGCCGATGTAGGAGCCGGCCTCGTGGAAGCGGTCGCCGATCTCCTGGTAGATGTCCACCGCCTGCTGGTAGGACTCGGCGGCCTGGGGGTGATTGCTCATCCGGCTGTAGACGTAGCCCAGGCTGTCCAGGGTGTCGGCCTCGCCGCCGCGGTAGCCGATCTCGCGCTGGAACTCCAGCGACCGCTGGCAGTAGACCAGGGCCTTCTCGCACTGGCCCAGGTGGGCGTACAGCCAGCCAACGCTGTTCTCCAGGCCGGCCAGGGTCGACGGCGGGCCGATCTCCTCCACCACCCGCATGGCCTCGCGCGCGTGCACCAGCGACTGGGCGTAGCGGCCCTGGTGCTCGAACAGGGCCCCGAAGCCCTGGTGCACGGTGGCCTCGTTGGCCCGGTCCCCCAGCCGCCCGAAGATGTCCAGGGCGGCGGACAGGTGAGACTCGGCCTCGGCGAAGTCGCCGGTGATGACCAGGCCCCGGCCCAGCTCGTAGTTGGCGTGGCCCAGGCCGATCGGGTCCGCCAGCCGCTGGGCGGCCTTGAGCGCCTGGCGCTGCAGGCTGATGCATTCGTGCCAGCGGCCCCGGCGGTAGAAGAACGGCGCCAGCGTCCAGGTGATCTGCCAGGCGTAGCGGTCGTTGCCCTCGGCGATGGCCTGGTTGAGCAGTCCGACCAGGATCGGGTTCTCGGCCTCGAACCAGGCCAGCGCGGGACTCCGGCCGGAGAACTCTTCGGGCACCACGCCCGTCGCGGGGGGGTCCAGGTCGAGCGCCTTGCGCAAGCTGTTGGACTGCAACGCCCCGGCGTGCGCGGTGTGCAGGTAATGATCTTCACAGCGGCGCTCAGCGGCGGCGCGGTCGGCCGGGCTGTCCATGGTCTCGGCCTGGTCCACGGCGTAGGCGCGGAGCAGGTCATGGAAGGCGAACCGGCCCGGCACGTGCTCGGCCACGGCGTGCACCCGGGTCAGCTCGCGCAGGGCGGCGTTGGCCTCGGACCGGCTGACCCCGGCCAGGCTGGCCGCGGCGGCCAGGGACACGTCGGGCCCCGGGTGCAGGCCGAGCAGCCGGAACATCCGGGCCGCGGTCGGGCTGAGCTGCTCGTAGGACCAGGACAGCACGGCCCGGACGTCGGTGGCGGCGTCGCCGGCGTCCAGCATCTCCAGCCGGTTCCGGGTGTCCCGCAGTTCGGCGGCCAGGGCAGCCAGCGAGAAGCCGGGCCGGATGGCGGCCCGGCCGGCGGCCACCCCCAGGGCCAGCGGCAGCCGGGCGCACAGGGAGATCAGTTCGGAGGCGGCCTCGGGCTCGGCCGCGACCAGGTCCGGACCCAGCCGGCGGCCGAGCAGTTCGTGGGCCTCGTCCTCGGTCAGCACGTCCAGGCTGAGCGGGGTGGCGCCTTCGGCCACGACCAGCCCGGTGAGCTGGGACCGGCTGGTCACCACGACCAGCGACCCGGGCGAGCCGGGCAGCAGCGGCCGCACCTGGTCCGGGTCGCGCGCGTTGTCCAGCACGATCAGGACCCGCTTGCCGTCCAGCATGCTGCGGAACAGGCCGGCCCGGCCGTCGGTGTCGACCGGCATCCGCTGCGGCTGCACCCCGAGCGAGTCGAGGAAGGACCGCAGCGCGCTCTCGGGGCTCAGGGCCGACCCGGACGGGTCGAAGCCGCGCAGGTTGACGTAGAGCTGGCCGTCCGGGAACCGCTTGGCCACCTGGCGGGCGAACCGGTTGGCCAGTGAGGTCTTGCCGACCCCGGCCGTGCCGGTGATCGCGATGATCTGCACGGTGTCCCGATCCGGCGCACGGCCCGGGCCGCGGCCGGGGGCGGCCTCATCCTGGTCCGCGGCCGCCCCGATCAGCGCGAGCATGCGCTCCAGCTCGGCGTGCCGGCCGGAGAAGCCCGGCGCCTCCAGCGGCAGCTGCGCGGGCACCGGGTCGGACGGGGTCCCGCCGGCCTGCGGGGGCGGCGGGGGCGGGGCGGCCGCGGGCGCCGGGGCGGCCCGGCCGGGCGCTTCCAGGGTGGGGTCCAGGGACAGGATCTGCTGGTGGATCCGGCTCAGCTCGGGGCCGGGGTCGATGCCGAGCTCGTCGGCCAGCACCTGCCGGGTGTCGTGGAAGGCCTGCAGGGCCTCGGCCTGGCGGCCGCACCGGTACAGGGCGATCATCAGCAGCCCGCGCATACGCTCCCGCAGCGGGTGCTCGGCGACCAGCGAGGCCAGCTCGGGCACGGCCTGCTCGTGGCGGCCCAGGTCGAGCAGGACCTCGGCCCGTTCCTCGGACGCGGCCGACCGCAGCTCGGCCAGGCGGACCCGCTCGGCACTGGCGAACGGGCCGGGCACGCCGACGAAGGCGGACCCGTGCCACTCCCCCAGCGCGGCGTCCAGGGCGGCGATGGCCCCGCTCAGGTCGCGCGCGGCGCGCAGCCGCCGGCCCGCGGACAGGCCGCGTTCGAACACGATCGCGTCGACCTGGCTGGTGTCCAGGCGCAGCACGTAGCCCCCGGCCGCCGAGGCCAGGACCTGGCTCGGGCCCCGGCGCGAACGCCCGGGCTCGAGGACGCGGCGCAGCCCGGCCACGTAGGTGTGCACCCCGCCCTCGGCGCTGGCCGGGGCCTGCTGACCCCAGACGGCGTCGACCAGCTCATCGCGGGACACCACCCGGTTGGCGCGCATGGCGAGCATGCCGAGCAC
>DASXJM010000264.1:0-4295 GCA_036497405.1 Streptosporangiaceae bacterium
TGGTCTCGTAGGGGACCGGGTTCTCCAGGATCACGTCGTCGCCGAACGGGGTCAGCCGCAGCGTGCCGTGCGCGGGCACGGTCAGCTGGCGGACCACGGTGCGCGGGCCGCCCACGGCCTGGCGTTCGGTCAGCTCGATCCGCCCGGCGGCCGGGCTGCTGACCGCGGTCAGCTGGTCGGGCTGCCCGGTCAGGTTGCGGATGGTCAGGTAAAGCCCGGCCGAGGGCACCGCCGCCGCTGAGGCCGCGGTGTAGCCCCGGGCCGGGATCGACGCCTGGCTGACCTGCAGGCGAACCCGGTGCAGGGTGCCCGCCCCGCCGGTGGCGACCCAGGCCACCAGCAGGCCGATCAGCACCACCGCGCACCCGGCCGGGATGGCCGCGGCCCGCACCAGGTCACTGAGCCACGACGATCCCGGGGCCGTCTTTCCCGGCGGGGTCAGGGTCGTGCTCACCGGCCCGCCGCCGGGCGCTTGGGCCGGAACCGCCGGATCTGCAGGCTGTTGCCGCTGACCACCAGCGAGCTGACCGACATGGCCAGCCCGGCGATGAGCGGGTTCAGGAAACCCAGCGCCGCCATCGGGATCGCGATCACGTTGTAGCCGAAGGCCCAGGCCAGGTTGGCCCGGATCACCGACAGCGTCACCCGGGCCAGCACCAGCGCGTCGGCGATGGCGTGCGGGTCGCTGCTGACCAGGGTCAGGTCGGCGGCGCCGATGGCCGCGTCGGTGCCGGTGCCGGTGGCCAGGCCCAGGTCGGCCTGGGCCAGCGCGGCCGCGTCGTTGACCCCGTCGCCGACCATGGCCACCTGCAGTCCGTCGCCCTGCAGGCCCCGGATGACGTTGGCCTTCTCCTCGGGCCGGACCCGGGCCCGCACGTATTCGGGGGCGATCCGCAGCTGGGCCGCGACCGCCTGGGCGGCCCGCTCACTGTCCCCGGTCAGCAGGGCCACCCGGATCCCCATCCGCTGGATCCGGGCCACCGCCTCGGCCGCGCCCGGCCGCAGCGTGTCGGCCAGGACCAGGACGGCCCGGGCCGCCTCGCCCGGGTCAGCGCCGGCCTCGTCGTCCCAGGCGGCCAGGACCGCGGTCTGGCCCTCGGTCTCCGCCTCGGTGACAGCCTGGCGCAGGACCGGGGACACAGATAGTGACCTTCGATCAAAAAAATCGAGGCTTCCGACGGTGACGACCCGGTCATCGACGAGGCCGCGTACCCCCGCGCCCGGCAGGGCCTCGAATCCGGTGGCCGGCCGCAGTCCGCCCAGCCGGGCCGCGGCCTCGCGGGCGATGGCCAGCCCGATCGGGTGCTCGGAGCTGTCCTCGACCGCCCCGGCCCGCCGCAGAGCTTCGTCTTCCCCGACCCCGGGCCCGGTGGTGACCGACACCAGCCGCATGCTCCCGGTGGTCACGGTCCCGGTCTTGTCCAGGACCACCATCTGCACCCAGCGGGCCGCCTCCAGGGCCCGGGCGCTCTTGACCAGGATGCCCAGTTCGGCGCCGCGGCCGACCGCGGCCAGCAGGGCCATCGGGGTGGCCAGGCCGAGCGCGCACGGGCAGGCCACCACCAGCACCGCCACCGCGGCGCCCCCGGCCGCGCTGCCCCCGGCCCCGGCGCCCAGCCAGAACCCCAGCGTGACCACGGCCAGCGTGATCACGCAGGGGACGAAGATGGCGGCGATCCGGTCGGCCAGCCGCTGGGCCGACGCCTTGGTGCTCTGGGCCTCGCCGACCAGCCGGGTGATCTGGGCCAGCAGGGTGTCCCCGCCGACCCGGGTCGCCCGCACCACCAGCCGGCCGCTCATGTTCAGGGTGGCCCCGGTCACCTCGTCGCCCGGGCCGACCTCGGCCGGGGTGGCCTCCCCGGTGACCAGCGAGGCGTCCACCGCCGACCGGCCCTCGGCGACCACGCCGTCGGTGGCGATCTTCTCCCCGGGCCGGACCACGAACCGCTCATTGGCGGCCAGGGTCTCCACCGGCACCCGCTGCTCGGTGCCGTCCCGCAGCACGGCCACGGTCTTGGCCGCCATTCCGGCCAGCGCGGTCAGCGCCGCCCCCGACCGCGAGCGGGCCCGGGCCTCCAGGTACCGCCCGGTCAGCACCGCGGCCGGGACCCCGGCGGCCACGTCGAAGTACAGCGGATGCTGCCCGGCCAGGAACGAGGTGAAGGCGAACCCCATCGACATCGAGGCCGGGTCGGCCCCGGTCAGCAGCCCGTACAGCGACCAGCCGAACGACACCACCACCGCCATGCTGACCAGCGTGTCCATGGTGGCCGCGCCGTGGCCCAGCCCGGCCCAGGCGGTGCGGTGCAGCGGCCAGGCGCCCCAGACCGCGACCGGCGCGGCCAGCAGCAGGCTGGCCCAGGGCCAGCCGGTGAACTGGGCGGCGGGCACCATGGCCAGCACGATCACGGCCAGGGCCAGCGGCACGCACAGGGCCAGCCGCCGCCCCAGGTCCCGGGTCTCGGCGTCGGGGGCCCCCGGGTCGGCCGGACCCGGGTCGGGGGCGGTGGCCGCGTAACCGCAGGATTCGATGACCCCGATCAGCTCGCCGGGTCCGCGGCCGCCCATCGATACGAAGTAGGCCCGGCCGGTGGCGTAGTTGACGGTGGCGTCGACCCCGTCCAGCTTGTTCAGCCGCCGTTCGATCCGGGCCGCGCAGGCGCCGCAGCTCATCCCGCTCACGACCAGCTCGGCCTGCAACCGGTCCAGCTGGGTGCTCACGGCATCCCGCCCATGTGGCCCGGGACCGGGCTGGACGGGCTGGACGGCGCCCGGCCGGGAGCGATCGGCCCGATCCGGGCCCCGGCCGCGAAGGCACCCCCGAACACCACGGCCAGCAGCAGCAGGAAGCCGCAAAGCTTCGCCGCCGGGCTCACTGGATCGTCACCGTCCTATCATGGCCGCGTGCCCGTCACCCTGCGCACGCACCCCACCGCCACCACCCGGGAGATTGATCTCTCCGTGCAGGGTATGACCTGCGCCGCCTGTGCTGTGCGGGTGCAGAAGAAACTCGGCAGACTGGACGGGGTCACCGCCGCGGTCAACTACGCGACCGGCACGGCCCGGGTCACCGCGCCCGCCCGCCTCCCGGTCGAAGCGCTGACCGACGCGGTGGCCGCGGCCGGCTATTCGGCCCGCCCGGTCGCGGACGTGGACGCCGACACCGACACCGACGCGGCCCGGCACGCCCGCTACCTGTGGCACCGGCTGATCGTGGCCTTGGTCTTCTTCGTCCCGCTGACCGACCTGTCCCTGACCCTGTCGCTGATCCCGTCGGTGCGCTTCCCGGGCTGGCCGTACGTCCTGATCGCCTGCGCGGCGCCGGTGGCGCTGTGGTCGGCCTGGCCGTTCCACCGGGCCGCCCTGGCGAACTTGCGGCACGGCACGCTGACCATGGACACCCTGGTCTCGCTGGGGGTCGCCGCCGCCTGCGGCTGGTCGGTGTGGGCCATGTTCGCGCTCGACCAGGGGACCGGTGGCCAGAGCGGGCTGCACCAGCTGACCCGCGGGTCCGGCGGCGGCATCTACCTGGAGGTGGCGGCCACCGTCACCACGTTCCTGCTGGCCGGACGGCTGTATGAGGCGCGGGCCCGGCGCAGCGCGGGCGCGGCCATGCGCGAGCTGGCCACCTCCGGGGCCAAGGACGTCTGCCTGCTCGACCCCGATGGAACCGAACGCCACGTTCCGGTGGGCCAGCTCACCCCGGGGGACATGTTCGTGGTGCGCCCGGGGGAGACCATCGCCGCCGACGGCGAGGTCCTGTTCGGGCAGACCGCGGTGGACCGGAGCACGATGACCGGCGAGTCGGTGCCGGCCGAGACCGTCGAGGGCGACTCGGTGATCGGCGGCACCACGGTGCTGACCGGCCGCCTGGTCGTCCGGGCCACCCGGGTCGGCGCCGACACCCAGCTGGCCCAGCTGGTCCGGCTGGTCGAGCAGGCCCAAGCCCAGAAGGCCGCCATTCAGCGGCTGGCCGACCGGATCAGCGGGGTGTTCGTCCCGGCCGTGCTGGCCTGCTCGGCCCTGACCCTGGCCGGCTGGCTGCTGACCGGGGCCCCGGCCGGCCACGCGGTCAGCGCCGCCCTGGCCGTGCTGATCATCGCCTGCCCGTGCGCGCTCGGCCTGGCCACCCCGGCCGCCCTGGTCGCGGCCTGCGGCCGGGGCGCCCAGCTGGGCATCTTCGTCAAGGGCTACCAGGCCCTGGAGTCGTCCCGCCGCCTCGACACCGTGGTCCTGGACAAGACCGGCACCGTCACCACCGGCCAGATGACCCTCACCCACGTCCAGCCCGCCGC
>DASXJM010000265.1:0-1917 GCA_036497405.1 Streptosporangiaceae bacterium
GTAGATGACCGCGCCGGGCAGGGCCCGCCCGGTCCAGGCCCGGTCGGTCCAGGCGTAGGCCGAGTGGTCGTAGACCCGGGACGGCCCGTGCACGCCGTCCGGCTGCCAGCGCGAGCGCGGGTCCGGCAGCGGGGTGTCGTCCTCGTCGAGCAGAAAGGCGTAGTCGGTCCCGGGCTGAAGCGGGTCGGGCCCGTGCCACCAGCCGCTCTCGTCCTTGGTCAGCTCGACGTCGAGGCCGTTGGCGCGGAGCCGGACCCGGGTGCGGTCGGGGGCCCAGACGGAGGGGCGGACAGGAGTCACTGGTCACCTCGCACGAGAAGGGCCACCGGGTACCGGGACAGCAGGGCGTCGAGCGGGATGGCCCCGGCGCCCATGGCCCGCCCGGTGAGCAGGTCGGTCCAGGGCACCCCGGCCGGTCCGGGCAGGGTCAGGGTGGTGCCGGGCCAGCCGCCGGAGCGTGCCAGGGTCAGCGGCCGCCGGGTGGCCACGGTGACCAGTTGGCCGTCGCCCCGTTCGAACGCCACCGCGTGCCCGGCGGCCGGGCCGTCGGCGGCCAGCGGCCGGTAACCCTCGAACAGCTCGGGCCGGTCCCGGCGCAGCCGCAGGGCCGTGGCCACCACCAGCAGCTTGGCCGCGCCGGAGGACTCGACGGCGGGCCGCCAGCCCGCGTCGATCCGGGCCAGCAACTCGCGCCGGTGCCCGAAGTCGACCGGGCGGCGGTTGTCCGGGTCGACCAGGGACAGGTCCCACAGCTCGCTGCCCTGGTACAGGTCGGGCACGCCGGGCATGGTCAGCTGGACCAGCTTCTGGCCCAGCGCGTTGGCCCAGCCCGCGGGCTGGATCCAGCGGACGAAGCCTTCCACGTCGGCGATCAGCCCGCCGTCGGCCAGCACGGTCTGGGGCCAGGCCGCCACCGCCTGGTCGAATTCGGCGTTCGGCTCGGTCCAGCTGGTGACCAGCTTGGCCTCGCGGGAGGCCTTCTCCAGGTAGCCGCGCAGCCGGTCGGGGCTGATCGGCCAGGCGCCGACCAGCGACTGCCAGGCCAGCAGGTTCAGGGTCGGCTCGGACAGCCGGGCCCGGGCCGACCAGCGCTGGACGGCCGCGGTGAACTCGGCCGGGACCTCGGACAGCACCGCCAGCCGGGCCCGGACATCCTCCGAGCGCTTGGTGTCGTGGGTGGACAGGGCGGTCATGGTGGCCCGGTGCGGGCCGTCGGCCAGGGCGGTGGCCCGGCGGTGGAACTCCTCGGGCGGGACGCCGAACCGGCCCGGGTCCCCGCCCACCTCGTTGAGGGCCACGAACCGGTTGTAGCGGTAGAAGGTGGTGTCCTCGACGCCCTTGGCCATCACCATGGCCGCGGTCTGCTGGACCCGTTCGGCCAGCTCACCGCCGGGGTCAGCGGTCATCCGGGTCACCAGCGCGGCGATCGCGGCAGCCAGGGCCGGGGCCCGGCCGGTGGCCGCGGCGGCGGCGTCGCGGAGCGGGCCGTCCTCGCCGTCGGCCAGGTAGGACCGGTACACCGCGAACGAAGCCAGCAGCTCAATGACGGCGGGCTCGAGGTCGTCGCGGCCGCTGCCGAAGGGCAGGTCGCGGGCGGCCACGGCGGCGATCCGGCGAACCTCGGCGCGCAGGATGTGCTCGGCGATCCAGCGCTTGGCGTCGTACTCCATCGCGGGCAGGTCCTGCGGGCCGTACTCGGCGGTGGCCAGCTCGGTCAGCGGCCCGGCCCCGGCCGGGTCCACGAACAGGCCGCCCACCAGCCGCAGCGTGTCGTACCCGGTGGTGCCGGCCACCGGCCAGCGCCCCGGCGGCGGCATGGCCTCGTCGGGGCCGAGGATCTTCTCCACCACCCGCCAGGCCGACGGGGCCGCGCTGGCCAGCCGGCGCAGGTAGCGGCCGGGGTCGGCCAGGCCGTCC
>DASXJM010000266.1:0-1826 GCA_036497405.1 Streptosporangiaceae bacterium
GCGCCGAACACGGCCACGAGCAGGGCGCCGGCCTCGGCCTCCCCCTGGCCCGCGGCCTGGCCGAAGCCATGGGCGGCCAACTGACCGTCACCAGCCGGCCGGAGGCGGGCAGCACCTTCACCGTCCGCCTCCCCCGCGCCCGCTAATCGGCCGACCCCGCCTTTGTGTGCAGAAAGTGCCGCTATAGCGACATTTTTCGCACACGTTCTGGGGCTTGAAAGCGGTGAGGCTCAGCTGAGTATCACCGGCAGGGAGGACAGGCTGCGGACCAGGAGGCTGCCGCGCCAGTGGAGGTCGCCGGGCGGGGCGGACAGGGTCAGGTTGGGGTAGCGGGCCAGGAGGCGGCCGATGGCGATCTGGCCTTCGAGGCGGGCCAGGGGGGCGCCGACGCAGTAGTGGACACCGTGGCCGAAGGCCAGGTGGCCCTCGGGGCGGCGGGTGAGGTCGAGCACGTCGGGGTCGTCGTAGCGGTCGCGGTCGCGGTTGGCGGCCAGCAGGGAGATCAGGACCAGCTCGTCGGCCGGGATGACCGTGCCGGCCACCCGGACCGGTTCGGTGGTGAAGCGCACGGCGGCGATGTGGATGGCGCCCTGGTAGCGGAGGAACTCCTCGACCGCGTTGGGCATCAGGCCGGGATTGGCCTGGAGCCGGGCCAGCTCCCGCGGGTGCTGCAGGAGGGCCAGCACGCCGTTGCCGATCAGGCTGACCATCTTCTCCAGCCCGGCCACCAGCAGCAGGAACGCCATCCGGACCAGCTCATCGGGCCACAGCATGCCGTCCCCGCTGGTCTGGTGGATCAGGTCCGACAGCAGGTCGTGGGCGGGCGAGACCCGCTTGGCGTCGATGAGCGCGGTCAGGTAGGCCGAGACGCTGCGGGTGGACTCCCGGGCCACGTCGGGCGGCACCGACGACACGATGGCCTTGGACCAGCGGCGGAAGTCGTTGCGGTCGGCGGCCGGGACCCCGAGCAGTTCGCAGATCACCGTGACCGGCAGCGGGAACGCGTAGTCCTCGATCAGGTCGGCCGGCCCGTCGGGCGGCAGCCGGTCCAGCAGGTCGGCGGCGATCTGCTCGATACGAGGCCGCAGCCGGGCCACGGTCCGGTCCGTGAAGGCCTGGTCGACCAAGGCCCGGAGCCGGGTGTGGGCGGGCGGATCGGTGTTGAGCATGTGGGCCGACAGCGTCGACTCGTACGGTCCGGCCACGCCGGGCAGCAGGGCCCGGACCCCGAAGTAGTCGGTGCTCAGCCGGTCGTCGGCCAGCAGGGCCCGGGCCTGCTCGTGCCCGGCCACCAGCCAGACCTTTTCGCCGCCGGCCAGCACGGCTCGCTGCACCGGCCCGGCCGTGCGCAGCCGCTGGTAGACGGACCAGGGGTCCGATACGAATGCGCGGTCAAGCGCCGTAAGTTCGTTGGTCTGCTGCACATCGCGCTCCCTTTTCCCCCGGGGAACTGATAGCACGCTGCATTGCGCAAAATTAACGTCACCTGAAAAAGTTTCGGTAAATGCGGGAGGCCGGAAAAGTAATGCCGCCAAAAATCCGGGGCCGGCGGATCCCCGTATCCGCCGGCCCCGGATGCCCCTGGTTAGGGCGATCCGACTCGAACACGATACCGGCGCCGCCGCCGATGTGACGGGTGGCACTACTACCAGGATAAGGACAATCTGGCTGACCGGCTAAGCCGTATAAGAACCTTGGACCGGCCCGCCTGAGCGGCTGGTCCACGCCAATGCGGAATGCATGCCGAATATACCGGCGTGCGATTCACAGCTTAAGATAAGGGGACAATCAATGCGTCATGCGCTGATCCGGCCGGCCCTGCTGGG
>DASXJM010000267.1:0-20440 GCA_036497405.1 Streptosporangiaceae bacterium
CCCTGCTGGCCGGTGACCTGCTCGGCGCCTACGCGCTCTCCGAGCCGCAGGCCGGGTCGGATGCGGGCGCGCTGTCGGCCCGCGCGGTCCGGGACGGCGACGACTACGTGGTCACCGGGACCAAGGCCTGGATCACGCACGCCGGCCAGGCTGACTTCTACACGGTGATGGTGCGCACCAGCGACGACGGCGGCCGCGGCGTGACCTGCCTGCTGATGGATGCGGCCACCCCCGGGCTGGGCTTCGGCGCCCCCGAACGCAAGATGGGGCTGACCGGCTCACCCACCGCCCAGCTGCTGCTGGAGCAGGCCCGGGTCCCGGTGGGCCGGCGGATGGGGGATGAGGGCCAGGGCCTGAAGATCGCGCTGGAGGCGCTGGACTCCGGACGGCTCGGCATCGCCGCCTGCGCGGTCGGGCTGGCCCAGGCCGCGCTGGACGAAGCGGTCGAGTACGCCCGGGGCCGCAGCCAGTTCGGCCAGCCGATCATCGGCTTCCAGGGGCTGCAGTTCATGCTGGCCGACATGGCCGCCGGGGTGGAGTCGGCCCGGGCCACCTACCTGGACGCGGCCCGGCGCCGGGACCGGGGGCGACCGTTCCACCGGCAGGCCTCGATCGCCAAACTGGTGGCCACCGATATGGCCATGCGGGTCACCACCGACGCCGTCCAGGTCCTGGGCGGCTACGGCTACACCCGCGATTTCCCGGCCGAACGCTACATGCGGGAGGCCAAGGTGCCGCAGATCTTCGAAGGCACCAACCAGATTCAGCGCATGGTCATCGCCCGCGCGCTCCAGAAGGGGACCAGATGAACGGAACGGCGATCGTCACCGGCGGCTCAGGTGGGCTGGGGGTCGCGGTGGTGGACGAATTGCTGGCCGCGGGCTGGCGGGTGGTGGTGCCCTGGGTGGCGGAGAAGGAGCTGTCCCGCCTCCCCGACCAGCCCCGGCTGGAGACCGTCCAGGCCGACCTGTCCCAGCCCGACGACGCCAGCACGGTGGTGGCCCGGGCCTCCGGCGCGCCCGACGCCCCGCTGCGGGCCGTGGTCAACCTGGTCGGCGGGTTCGGGATCGGCGGCCGGGTGCACGAGACCTCGATCGAGGACTTCGAGAGCCTGGTCCAGCTCAACCTGCGCCCGCTGTACCTGACCACCCAGGCCGCGCTGCCCGAGCTGATCGCCGGTGGTGGCGGGTCGGTGGTGTGTGTGTCGAGCCGGGCCGCGGTGCGCCCGTTCCCGGGCGCGGCCGGCTACGTGACCGGCAAGGCGGCCGTGATCGCCCTGGCCGACGCGCTGGCCACCGAGTACAAGAAGGACGGCGTGCGGGTCAACACGATCCTGCCCGGCGTCATCGACACCCCGGGCAACCGGGCGTCCCAGCCGGACGCCGACTACTCCACCTGGGTGGCTCCGGCCCGGATCGCGCGGGTGGTCCGGTTCCTGGTCGAAGACGGCTCCGACGTGGTCTCCGGCGCGCACATCCCGGTCTACGGCGCGTCCTGAGCATGGACCGCCAGCCCGGGCCGCTGCGCCTCGGCACCCAGGAGTTCCCGCCGACCCGGCCCCTGGTCATGGCCATCGTCAACCGCACCCCGGACTCGTTCTACCGGCCCGGCATCACCTGGGACGAGGGCGCCGCGCTGGACCGGGTCCACACCGTGGTGGCCGAGGGCGCCGACGTGCTCGACGTGGGTGGCGTGCCCGCCCGCCCGGCCACCGAGGTCACGGTGGACGAGGAGATCCGGCGCACGGTGCCGTTCATCGAGGCCGTCCGGGCTGCCTACCCGGACCTGGTCATCAGCGTGGACACCTGGCGGCACGAGGTGGCCCGGGCCGTGTGCGCGGCCGGCGCCGACCTGCTCAACGACACCTGGAGCGGCTGGGACCCCAAGCTGGCCGAGGTGGCGGCCGAGTTCGCCGCCGGGCTGGTCTGCTCGCACGCGGGCGGCCTGCAACCGCGGACCCGGCTGTTCCGGGCGGCCTACCCCGACGTCATGGCCGACGTGCTGGACCGGACGCTGACCCTGGCCGAGCGGGCCGTCCAGGCCGGAGTGGACCCCAGTCGCATCCTCATCGACCCGGCGCACGACTTCGGTAAGAACACCTGGCACTCGCTGGAGGTCTCCCGGCGCCTGGCCGACATGACCGCGACCGGCTGGCCGGTGCTGGTGTCGGTGTCCAACAAGGACTTCGTGGGGGAGACCCTCGGCGTGCCGCTGGAGGAACGGCTGGCCGGGACGCTGGCCGTGACCTCGGTGGCGGCCTGGCTCGGGGCCCGGATGTTCCGGGCCCATCAGGTCGCCGAGACCCGGCAGGCGCTGGACATGGTGGCCGCGATCAAGGGCGACCTGCGCCCGGCCCGCGTACTCAAGGGGCTGGCCTGATCACCCGGGCCGTGCTGTGCCCGGCCCCGCCGCTGCTAGCCCGCGACCTGACCGGGCGCGATCCGCTGCTGCCCGAGTTGCGGGAGGCCTGCGCGAGTGCCGTGTCGTGGCTGGTCAGCGACGCCCCGGAGCTGGTGGTGGTGACCGGCGCGGCGGCCGGCACCGCCGACTGGGACCCGGAGAGCCGTCTCGACCTGTCCGCCTACGCCCCCGCCCTCGGTCCCGGTGGCCCGGACCTGGAGCCGGGGCTGCCGTTGTCCCTCGGACTGGGGGCCCTCCTGCTCGACCAGGCCGGCTACTCCGGGCCCCGGATCCTGCCCAGCGTCGCGGACGGCGAGCCGCCGGCCGCCTGCGCCGCGCTGGGGGAGCGGCTCGCGAACGCCGCGCCCCGCGCCGTCCTGCTGGCCATGGGGGACGGCAGCGCCCGCCGGAGCACGACCGCCCCCGGCTATCTGGACGAGCGGGCGATCCCGTTCGACACCGGAATCGAGCAGGCTGTCCGGGACGGCGACCTGGCCACGCTGGCCGCCACCGATCCCGGCCTGGCCCGGGACCTGATGGCCACCGGCCGCCCGGCCTGGCAGGTCCTGGCCGGGGCGCTCGGGCCCGGCCGCCCGGACACCGGCATCCTGTATGCGGACGGCCCGTTCGGCGTCGGCTACCTGGTGGCCACGTTCGCGGCCGCCTGGCCTCCGGCTTGAGTTCAGGCCTGGCCGGGCCGGAGCTCCACGAACAGCCCTTCGGCGTCGGCGGTGAGCGTGCCGTCGTGGAAGATCTCGCCGATCAGGAACCGCTTGCGGCCTTCGATCCGGTCCACCCGGGCCGTCACCCGCAGTTCGTGGCCGATCGGCGTGATGGCGCGAAAGTTCACGTGCAGGTAGGCGGTGCGGGAGCGGCTCCGGCCGGTGTTGGCCAGCCGCCCCATGGTCTCGTCGAAGATCAGCGGCAGGACTCCGCCGTGGGCGGCGCCGCCCGCGCCCAGGTAGAACCGGCCCAGGGTCACGCGCGCCTCGACGTGCTGGTCATCCCAGGCGTCGATGTGGATGACCGGGGTCATGGCCTGGCCGCGCCCGGGTAGGTCGATCCGGTGCGCCGCGACCTGCCGCGCCTCCTCGACCTCGAACGGGGCCAGCGTGGCGGCCAGTTTCTCCAGCGTGTCCGCGGTCTCGGCCACCACGTCATGCGGCGCGTTGGCGGTGGTGATCCGCTCCTGCACCAGCCGCAGGGCCTCGATCATCCGGCCGAAGTCCGGGCCGCCGTCTTCGGTGTAGGGGATGCCCGACTGGGTGACCCGCCCGACCGTCCAGCTGTCCGGCTGCCCCGAATACGACAGGCCCTCGTCCAGCCCGTCCGGCCCGTGGGCCTCCGCTTCCGGCTCCTCTGTCCTGCTCACCAGGCCACAATAGCCAGCCCGAATGAGCACGCCGGACGGATGGGCTGGCCTCCCGGGCCGGGCGGCCCGTCCGGGAACGACACCGCCGGGGCGACCCCAGAGCCGAACGGAAAGCCCCCCGCATATCCGTTCGGCCCAGGACCGGCTATGGCACCGCTCCGCACCGCCCGGCCCGGGAACCTGCTCTAACTCATTCGATCCACGTGTAGGTCTTGTCGGCGAAATGTGGAGATTGTGTGGAGATGGCTGGTCAGGCGAGCCAGCCGGCCGTCCGGCTTCCCAGCCGGCCCGTCAGGCCTCCCAGTCGGCCAGGACCGCGTCCAGGTCGGCGCCGGGCGGCCGGGGCGCGGTAGGCTGGGCGGCCGGGGTCCGCGAGAACCGTGGCGCCGGCGCGGCCTGCTCGACCCCGTCGACCATGATGATGGTGTCCCGGGCGGCCAGTTGCGGATGGCTCCCGGCCTCGCCGAACGCCAGCACCGGGGTCACGCAGGCGTCCGTGCCCGCGAACACCTCGGCCCAGTCGTCCCTGGTCCTGGTCACGATCACCTCGGTGAAGCGGGCACGCAACCGGGGCCAGCCGGACCGGTCCAGCTGGGACGGCAGGTTCTCACCATCCAGGCCCAGCCCCGTGAGCAGCGCCGCGTAGAACTGGGGCTCCAGCGCCGCCACCGCGATCCAGCGCCCGTCCGCGCAGGTGTAGGTGTCGTAGAACGGGGCCGCGCCGTCGAGCAGGTTGGCCTCCCGGTCGTCGCTCCAGGTCCCGCCGCCCCGGAACGCCCACATCATCTGGCTCAGCACGCTGGCCCCGTCCACCATGGCCGCGTCCACCACCTGGCCGCGGCCGGACCGCTGCCGCTCCCACAGCGCGGCCAGGACCCCGGTGACCAGGAACATCGAACCGCCGCCGAAGTCGCCGACCAGGTTGAGCGGTACCGCCGGCGGCTGGTCGGCCCGGCCGATGGCGTGCAGCGCCCCGGTCAGCGAGATGTAGTTCAGGTCGTGCCCGGACCGGCTGGCCAGCGGGCCGTCCTGACCCCAGCCGGTCATCCGGCCGTAAACCAGGCCCGGGTTGACCGCGTGGCAGGCGTCGGGGCCGACGCCGAGCCGTTCGGCCACCCCGGGCCGCATGCCTTCCAGCAGCACGTCGGCCCGCGCGGCCAGGCGCAGCACCAGGTCCCGGCCGGCCTCGGTCTTCAGGTCCGCGGTCACCGACCGCCGGTTGCGCAGCAGGAAGTCAGGCCGGTCCCCGGCCAGGGTGAACCCCGCCTGGGGGCGGTCCACCCGCACCACGTCGGCGCCCAGGTCACCCAGGACCATGGCCGCGTGCGGCCCCGGTCCCAGGGCCGCCAGTTCGACGACCCGCAGCCCGCCGAGCGGACCAGCCATGCGCACGCCCCTTCAGTGATCTTCGGTGGTCTTCAGTGGTGGACCAGGCCCTCCTGGGCCATGGTCGCGATCAGCGTGCCGTCCCGGTGGAACATGCTGCCCTGGGCCAGCCCGCGCAGCGAACCCGTGGCCGGGGTCGACTTGGTGAACAGCAGCCAGTCGTCCAGCCGCGGTTCGTTGTGGAACCACATCACGTGGTCCAGGGAGGTCAGGCGCGGCACCTCGGGCCGCCCCAGCGGGCGCAGTATTCCCGAAACGAAGGTCAGGTCACTGACATACGTCAAGATCGCGGTCCGGCTCACCGGGCCGGCGTTCCAGTCGCCGCGGGTGCGGAACCACAGGTCGTCCGAGAAATGCGGCGGGCCGGCATCCGCGGTGATGGCCGCGCGCAGGTCAAAGGGCCGGTCCGGCCGCAGGCCGGTGGCCCGGGTCCGCCACACCATCGGCGGGCAGTCCTCCGGGACCGGGACCGCGGGCGGGCTGACCTGGTAGTCGGTGACGGCCCGGTCGGTGGTGAACGAGGCTTCCAGGCACAAGATCGGACGGCCCCCCTGGATCGCGGTCACCCGGCGGCGGCTGAACGTCCGGCCGTCCTGCAGCGGGTCGACCTGGAACACCACCGGCCGCCCGGTGTCGCCCGGGCGCAGGAAGTAGGCGTGCAGCGAGTGCGCGCGAGCCTCGCCCGAGGTGGTCCGCTCGGCCGCGACCAGCGCCTGCGCGCACACCTGGCCGCCGAACAACCGGAACCCGGGCTCCCCGGTGGGCTGGCTGCGGAACAGCTGGGTGTCCAGCCGTTCCAGGTCCAGCACGGCGATCAGGCCGGGCAGGCCGAAGGACTGCTCGTCCGCCTCCGCGGTCCCGGACTCAGGGACGGTCACTCGCCCCGCCAGACCGGCGCGCGCTTCTCCGCGAACGCGGACGCACCCTCGCGGGCGTCGGCCGAGCCGAACACCGGCCCGATGATCTGCTCCTGGTTGGACCACATGCTCTCAGCGGTCCAGTCGGCCGACTTGACGATCACTTCCTTGGTCGCCGCGATGGACAGCGGGGCGTTGGCGGTGATCCGCTCGGCCAGTTCGATCGCGCCGTCCAGGGCCTGACCCGAGGCGGTGACCCGGTTGGCCAGGCCGTAACGCTGGGCGTCCGCGGCCGAGAAGAAGTCACCGGTCAGTGCGTACTCCATGGCCACGTTGGGCGGGATGCGCTGCGGCAGCCGCAGCAGGCCGCCCGCGGCCGCAGCCAGACCCCTTTTGACCTCGGGAATGCCGAACTTGGCGTCCTCGGCCGCCACGATCAGGTCACAAGCCAGGGCCAGCTCGAAGCCTCCAGCCAGGGCGTAGCCCTCGACCGCGGCGATCAGCGGCTTGGCCGGTGGCCGGTGGGTGAGCCCGGCCAGCCCGCGGCCGGGCTGTGACACCTGCTCGCCACGCAGGAACGCCTTGAGGTCCATGCCCGCGCAGAACGTTCCACCCGCCCCGGTCAAGATGCCGATGGACAGGTCCTTGCTGCCGTCCAGCTGGTCCATGGCCGCGGCCACCCCGCTGGTCACCGCGGCGTTGATGGCGTTGCGGGCCTCCGGCCGGTTGATGGTGACGATCAGGACACGGTCGCGTTGCTCGACCAGCACGGCATCGGCGGTCGGGTTCCCAATGCTCATAGTGCAGTTCTATCGCCTCCCCCCAGTCGGGCATATCGTGAGTAGTAGGAAGCGAAGAACAGCAGGTGGAGGCGGCTCAGTGCGTGACGCGGTAATCGTGGCAGCGGTCCGGACCCCGGTCGGTAAGCGCAACGGGGGATTGTCCGGAACTCATCCGGTGGACCTCTCGGCGCAGGTGCTGCAGGCTCTGGCCGCCCGCACGGGCGTGGACCCGGCCGTGGTCGACGACGTGATCTGGGGTTGCGTCGGGCAGGTCGGCGAGCAGACCTTCGACATCGCGCGCAACGCGGTGCTCGGTGCGGGCTGGCCCGAATCGGTGCCCGGGGTCACCGTCGACCGGCAGTGCGGCTCGTCCCAGCAGTCGGTGCACTTCGCCGCGGCCGGGGTGATCTCCGGCCAGTACGACGTGGTGGTGGCGGGCGGCGTGGAGTCGATGAGCCGGGTGCCGATGGGGGCGTCGGTGATGGGCGCCTGGCCGTTCGGTGAGGGCTTCCGCACCCGCTACGACGGGGCGGTCCCGAACCAGGGCGTCGGGGCCGAGATGATCGCTGACCAGTGGAAGCTGACCCGGACTCAGCTCGACGAGTACAGCCTGGCCTCACACGAGAAGGCGGCCGCGGCCCAGGACGACGGCCGGTTCGACGAGCAGATCGTCCCGGTCACCACGCCCGAGGGCACCCAGGTCACCAAGGATGAAGGCATCCGCCGCGGCGGCACGCTGGAGTCGATGGCGGGGCTGAAGCCGGCCTTCCGCCCGGATGGGGTGATCACGGCCGGGAACAGCTCGCAGATCAGCGACGGCTCGGCCGCGCTGCTCATCACCACCAGCGCCAAGGCCGCCGAACTGGGCCTGACCCCGCTGGTCCGCATCCACACCGCCGTGCTGGCCGCGGCCGACCCGGTGATCATGCTGACCGCGCCCATCCCGGCCACGGCCAAGGCCTTGCAGCGCAGCGGGCTGTCGGTCGACCAGATCGGCGCCTTCGAGGTCAACGAGGCGTTCGCGCCCGTGCCGCTGGCCTGGCTGGCCGACACCGGCGCCGACGCCAAGGTACTGAACGCCAACGGCGGCGCGATCGCGCTCGGCCACCCGCTGGGCGGCAGCGGCGCCCGGCTGATGACCACGCTGGTGTACCACATGCGCGACAACGGCATCCGGTACGGACTGCAGACCATGTGCGAAGGCGGCGGCCAGGCCAACGCCACCGTGCTCGAGCTGCTCTGACGCGGGTCGTCCGATGCGGCGTACGGTCTTCGAGGCCGAGCACGAGCAGTTCCGTGAGGTGGTCCGGGAGTTCCTGGCCCGTGAGGTGACTCCGCACGCCCAGGCCTGGGAAGACGCCGGAATCGTCGACCGCGCGGTGTACCAGGCCGCGGGGAAGCACGGAGTGATCGGCTTCAACGTCCCCGAGCAGTTCGGCGGCGGGGGCGAGGCCGACTTCCGGTTCAACGCGGTCGTGGCCGAGGAACTGGCCACGGCCGGGCCCGGCACCCCCGCGTTGACTCTGCACAACGACATCGTGGCCCCGTACCTGACCTCGCTGGCCAGCCCGGAGCAGCAGCAGCGCTGGCTGCCCGGGTTCGCCGCCGGTGACCTGATCGGGGCCATCGCCATGAGCGAGCCGGGCGCGGGCAGCGACCTGGCCGGGGTCCGCACCCACGCCGAACGCGACGGCGATGACTGGATCTTGTCCGGATCCAAGACCTTTATCTCCTCCGGCATCAACGCCGACCTGGTCATCGTGGTGACCCGGACCGACCCGACCGCCGGGCACCGCGGCTTCTCGCTGCTGGTGGTGGAGCGGGACATGCCCGGGTTCACCCGCGGCCGCAACCTGGAGAAGATCGGGCAGAAGTCGCAGGACACCGCGGAGCTGTTCTTCGACCAGATCCGGGTGCCCGCGGCCAACGTGCTCGGCCAGGAAGGCCGTGGCTTCTACCACCTGATGCACAACCTGCCCGCCGAGCGGCTGTCGATCGCGGTCAGCGCGGTGGCCGGGGCCCGCGCGGTGTTCGACGAGACCGTGACCTACGCCAAGAACCGCACCGCGTTCGGCCAGCCCATCGGGGCCTTCCAGCACAACCGCTTCGTCCTGGCCGAACTGGACACCGAGCTGGACCTGGCCCGGACCTACGTCGACCGCTGCCTCGAAGCCGCGGTGACCGGCGACCTGACCGCGGTCGAGGCGGCCAAGGCCAAATGGTGGACCACCGAGCTGCAGAAGCGGGTGGTCGACGCCTGCGTGCAACTGCACGGCGGCTACGGCTACATGCTGGAGTACCCGGTGGCCCGGGCCTACCTGGATGCCCGGGTGCAGACCATCTACGGCGGCACCACCGAGATCATGAAAGAGATCATCGGCCGCGACCTGGGCCTGTGACCCGCTGCCCCTTTTGACCCGGTAATTGACGACGTCGCGCCATTTATTGCGGGCCACTATTATTTATACCCCTCAGTTAACTGAGACTTTACCAACCGCGTTATGCTCATGGCTTGTTTGGGTAATGCGCGACCGTTTAAAGTTCGGTCGGGATACCCATTGGGACCAAGGTCCCGAAACGGAGGACAAGTTGAGCGTAATGACCGACGCGCCCAGCGCCAGAGACGTTGTCATCACCGGGATGGGCTTCTGCCTGCCAGGCCTGGGGCAGCCGGTTCGCACCACGGACGACCTGTGGTCGATCGCTTCGACCGGGCGGACCAGCCTGGCCGCCGACGAGATTTACCACGCCAGCGTGGGAATCACAGAAGAGCAATTCAACACGTACGTGCCTGGTATTCCTGACACCTTCGCCAAGCATTTCACCAAGGCGCACCAGTTCGGCCTGATCTCCTTTATGCAAGCGGCCGCCGATGCCGGGCTCGACCCATGCAACCAGCTGACCGAGGCCGCAATTCTGGCCGGCCGCGGCAGCGTCGACGCCAACATCGAGAGCTACCTGCGGGCCCTGCAGGCCGACGCGGAAACGATCAGCCCCTTCGATGCGCTGGACCTGTACGTCGGCACGGAACAGGCCGCCTCCCCGTCGGACGTGGCCCTGGTCCAGTCCGCGCTGGCCCGCTCGACCGGGCCCTGCTTCACCGCCAGCGCGGGCTGCGCCTCGTCGGCGGCCCAGATCGGCAACGCGTTCATGATGATCGCCACCGGCGCGGCCGACCTGGCCGTGGTCACCGGGGTCGACGTGTTCAACGCCGACCTGGTCCGCAAGGCCCAGCAACTGCTGCGGGTGGCGCAGCGGTTCGCGGACGAGGCGCCCGCGGGCACGGTCGCGCCCGAGCTGCCGTCGTTCGACCGGCCGATGCGCCCGTATGACCGCCGGGCCGACTGCATCAACTTCGGCGAAGGCTCGGCCACGCTGATCCTGGAGAGCCGCGATCACGCCGCCCGCCGGGGTGGCCGCCTGCACGGCCAGGTGCTGTCCCAGGCCATGGCCCGCGACGGCCTGGCCCACCCGCTGGCCAGCGACGAGTCCGGCGTCGGGCTGGTGCGCGCGGTCCGCAAGTGCCTCGGCAGCCGCTGGGACATCGGGCAGATCCCCTACGTGCACGGGGCCAGCGACGGCGACGCGATGGTCACCGCGTTCGAGGCCAACGCCATCCGGGAGCTGTACGGCCCGGCGGCCGGGAAGCTGCTCATGACCTCGCAGGAGGCCTGCTTCGGCCACAACGGGGCCCCGGCGGGCGCGGTTGGGGTGGCCCTGACCCTGCTGATGATGCAGCACGGTGAGGTCTGCCCCACCGCGAACTGCGAGGAGCCCGCCGACGGGCTGCCGTTCGACCCGGTGCCCGGCACCCGGACCCGGCCGCTCGACTTCGGGTACGCGCTGAACTTCACCTACCAGATCGGCGGGGTGAAGAACGTGATCCTGCTCGGTGCCGCCTAGACCCGCCTCCGGGTCACCGCTTCTTCTGGCACCACCACTCCCTGCTTCGCTCAAACCCGCAGAACGAAGGATGGTTTGGCATGTTTCCTCCTGCTGTCGCCGATGACAACGACAAGATCGCCATCATCGGCATGGGCTGCCGCCTGCCCGGCGGCGCTGACTCACCCGGTGAGCTGTGGCGCCTGCTGGCCGAAGGCCGCGACGCCGTCCGGGAACGGCCCCCCGGCCGCCGTGAGCTGTTCGGCTCCGGCGAAGAGGAGCAGGGCGGCGCCGCCCGCGTCGGCGGCTTCCTGCCCGACGTGACCGGCTTCGACGCCGAGTTCTTCGGCGTGTCGGCCCGCGAGGCCGACCTGGTCGACCCCCAGCACCGGCTGCTGCTGGAGGTGGCCTGGGAAGCCCTGGACCACGCCGGGTACCCGCCGGACAAGCTGGCCGGCACGGCCACCGGCGTGTTCGCCGGCCTCAGCTACACCGAATACATGGAACGGCTCGGCGGCCAGCCCGAGGAGCTCGAGGGTTCGGTCCTGTCCAACGGGTCGTGCGTGGCCGCGGGGCGGATCTCCTACCTGCTCGGGCTGAACGGACCGAGCCTGGTGCTGGACACCGCCTGCTCGTCGTCGCTGGTGGCCCTGCATCTGGCCTGTCACGCGCTGCGCGCCGGAGAGTGCGACGCCGCCCTGGCCGGCGGGGTGTCGCTGGTGCTGTCGCCCCGCATGACCCGCTCGTTCGAGCGGATGAACATGCTGTCCGGCACCGGGCGCTGCCACGCCTTCGACGAGGCCGCCGACGGCTTCGTCCGCGGGGAGGGAGCCGGCCTGGTGGTGCTGCGCCGCCTGTCCGACGCGCTGGCCGCCGACGACCGGGTGCTGGCCGTGGTCCGCGGCTCGGCGGTCAACCAGGACGGCCGGTCCGACGGGCTGGCCGCCCCGTCCCCGGCCGCACAGCGGGCCCTGCTGCTAGAGGCCCTGGACCGGGCCGGGGTCGACCCCGGAGCGGTCGGGATGATCGAGGCTCACGGCACCGGCACCCCGGTCGGTGACCCGATCGAGTTCGGCAGCCTGGCCGAGATCTACGGCAAGGGCGCGGAGCCGTGCGCGCTCACCTCGGTCAAGACCAACCTCGGGCACCTCGAGCCCGCGGCCGGGATCAGCGGCCTGATCAAGGCCGTGCTCTGCCTGGGCCGGGGCGAAGTGCCCGCCAACCTGCACTTCAACCGCTGGAACCCGCAACTGGCGGCCGAGGCCGAGAGCACCCGGTTCTTCGTGCCCACGGAACTGGCCCCCTGGGCCGGCCCGGATCAGCCGCGTATCGCGGCCGTGTCGTCGTTCGGCTTCTCCGGCACCAACGCCCACGTCCTGCTCGAACAGCCTCCCGTCTCCGAGCAAGCCCCCGTCTCCGAGCAGGCCGACGCCGCCACCGCCGACGGGCCCTTCACGCTCACGGTCCCGGCCAGCTCAGCCTCGGCCCTGCCCGCCGCCGCCGAACGCCTGGCCGACTGGCTGGAGACCGACGGCGCCGATGTCCCGCTGACCGACGTCGGGTACACGCTGACCCGCCGCCGCTCGCCCGGCCGGGGCCGGCTCGGGGTGGTGGCCGGGTCCCGGGACGAACTGGTCCAGCGGCTGCGCGGGTTCGCGGCCGGCCAGGTCCAGCCCGGCGTGACCTCCGGCGAGGTCGGCGCGGGCATCGTCCGCCAGCCGGTCTGGGTCTTCTCCGGCCAGGGCTCCCAGTGGCCCGGCATGGGCCGCGGCCTGCTCGACCGGGACGCCGCCTTCACCGCCGGGCTGACCGAGGCCGACCGGCTGATCCAGGCCGAGGCCGGTTTCTCGGTGCTCGACGTCATCCGCGGCGGCGAGCCGGTCACCGGCTGCGGCCGGGTCCAGCCGACACTGTTCGCGGTCCAGTACGCGCTGGCCGCGATGTGGCGGGCGCACGGTGTCGAACCGGCCGGCGTGATCGGCCACTCGATGGGCGAGGTCGCCGCGGCCGTGGTGGCCGGCGCGCTGACCCTGGCCGACGGGGTGACGGTCATCTGCCGCCGGTCCGCCCTGCTCAACCGGATCGCCGGTCAGGGCGCCATGGCCAGCGTGGACCTGGACGCCGACGCCGCCCAGACCGAGCTGGCCCAGGCCGGCCTGGACGGCGAGGTGTCGGTGGCGGTGCTGGCCTCGCCCGGCTCCACCGTGGTGGCCGGCGCCACCGCCGCGGTCGAACGCCTGGTCCGCGACTGGGAAGCGCGAGCCATCCCGGCCCGGCTGATCGCGGTCGACGTGGCCTCCCATTCGCCCCAGGCCGACCCGCTGCTGGGCGACCTGGCCACGGCACTGGCCGGGATTCAGCCCCGGACCCCGCGGGTCCCGTTCTACTCGACGGTGATGACCGGGCCGGGGGAGCAGCCCGCCTTCGACGCCGCCTACTGGTGCGCCAACCTGCGCCGCCCGGTGCAGTTCACCGCGGCCATCACCGCCGCCGCCGCCGACCGGCGCAGCGTCTACGTCGAAATCGCACCGCACCCGGTGGTGACCCGGGCCGTGTCCGGCAGCCTGTCCGGGCTGGTGGCCGACCCGGTGGTGCTGCCCACCCTGGTTCGCGAAGACGACGAGCAGGCCACCTTCCGGACCCAGCTGGCCGCCGCCCACTGCGCCGGAGTGGCCGTGGGCTGGGAGCAGCTGTACCCGGCCGGGGAACTGGCCGATGTCCCGCCGATCACGTTCCGCCGTGAGCGGCACTGGGTCGAGGTAACCGCGCCGGTCCCGCGGCCCCGGGGCCACGCCGAGGCGGTCTCCCTGCCCGGCCCGCACACCGAGGTCCCGGGCGACCAAGTCCGGCACACCTGGCACGGGGACGCCGGCACCGCGGCCATCCCGTGGCTGGGCGACCACCAGGTGCACGAGCGCCCGGTGCTGCCCGGCGCCGCCTACGCGGCCCTGGCCGTCACCGCCGCCTGCGAGGTGTTCGGGACCGCCGCCGCCAGCGTCGAGGTCAGCGGGCTGCGGTTCCGGGAGCTACTGCCGCTCGGCGAGCACACCGAAGTCCGGACCATCGTGACCCAGACCGGTGACGACACCGGTGACTGGGAGGCCTACGGGCGCGACGACGAGGGCTGGAACCGGCTGGCCACCGCGTCGGTGCGCCGTACCGGCCCGGTGCCGCCCGCCCCGGCCCGCCCGGACGAGGCCGGGCCACCGGTATCGGGCCATCCGGAGCCGCTGTACGAGGGGATGCGGGCCTGCGGCATCCAGCACGGCCCGGCGTTCGCCGCCGTGACCGGGATCGACCTGTCCGCCGACGGCCGCACGGTGTGGGCCAGCGTGGCCCAGCCCGAAACCGCAGGGCCCAAAGCCGCGGGCGGGTGCGACGGGCTGCGGATCCACCCGGTGCTGGCCGACGCCTGTGCCCAGGCTCTGGCGGCCGTCCTGGTCCTGGGGCCGCAGCACGGCCTGCTGCTGCCCACTGGCATTGGCCGCCTGACCGTACCCGGGGACCCCGCCACCGCCACCCACATCCGCGCCGAGGTCACCGGGTCCGGCGCGGACATCGTGACCGGAGACATCGTGCTGCTCGACGGCTCCGGCCGGACCGTGGCCCGGCTGGAAGGCCTGGAGATCACCCAGGCCGCCGCCGACACCACCGCCGACCGCTGGTTCGTCGAACCGAAGTTCGAGCTCGCACCGGTCACGATGACCGACGGCGCCCCCGACCCCGGCACCTGGCTGATCTGCGCCGACACCGCTGACGACGAGGCCGACGACGCCGCTGGCCTGGCCCACGCGTTGCGGGCGGCGGGCGCGACCGCCGAGCTCGAGCCGTTGCCGGCCGGGGACCGCCCGCTGGACGACCTGGCCGCGGCCATCGGCGCCCACTGGGCGGAACGGCCGGCCCCGCGCGGCGTGGTCGTGCTCCCGCCGCCCGGCACCGACCCGGGCGCGGCCGCCCTGAACGCGGCCCGCCGCCTGCTGGCCGTGGCCCAGGCGGTGACCGCGTCGTGGGCTGAGCCGCCCCGGCTGTACGTGCTGACCCAGGATGTCCAGGCCAACCTGGCCCACAGCGCGGTGCGCGGGGTGGTCCGGGTGCTGGCCTGCGAGCACCCGCGGCTGCGGGCGACCCAGGTCGACGTGCCCCGGCCCGAGCACGCGGCCGGCGAGCTGCTGGCCGACCGGCCCGACGAAGAGGTGATGCTGCGCGGTCGGGACCGGTACGTGGCCCGGCTGGACTACGCCCCGCTGGCCAGCAGCGCGCGGGCCCAGGAGGTCACCCGCCCGGTCCGCTACGGGCAGGACCACTTCCGGCTCGAAGCCGGCCGCCTGGGCGAGCTGAGTTCGCTGCGCCTGGCCGCGGTGCCCCGGCGACAGCCGGGTCCGGGCGAGATCGAGCTGCGCATCGAGGCGGCGGGAATGAACTTCCGCGACGTGCTGACGGTCATGGGCCTGCTGGGCACCGGCGAGGGCGCCCGGTCCCGGATCGGCTTCGAATGTGCGGGGGTGGTCAACGCCACCGGTTCCGGTGTGACCCACCTGCACCGCGGTGACCGCGTCCTGGCCTTTGACCCCACGGGACAGGCCTTCGGTTCAATGATCACGCTCCCAGCCACCTCGGTCGTCACCCTGCCCGGTCAGCTCAGCGCGGTGGACGCGGCCGGGCTCCCGGCCGCCTACCTGACCGCCTGGTATGCGCTGCGGCATGTGGCCCGGGTCCAGCCCGGCGAGCGGGTGCTGATCCATTCGGCCACCGGCGGCACCGGCCAGGCCGCGATCGCGGTGGCCCGGCTGCTCGGCGCCGAAGTGCTGGCCACCGCGGGCAGCGAGGTCAAACGCCAGTACCTGCGGGACCAGGGCATCGAGCACGTGATGGACTCGCGGACGCTGGACTTCGCGGCCCAGGCCCGCGCCGCCACCGGCGGCGAAGGCGTCGACGTGGTGCTGAACTCGCTGGCCGGGCCCGCGATCCGGGCCGGGCTGGAAACCCTGCGGCCGTTCGGCCGGTTCGTGGAGCTCGGGGTGCGCGACATCATGGCCGACGCGCCCTTGGGCATGCTGGCCCTGCGGCACAACATCACCCTGGGCGCGGTGGACCTGATCGAGCTGCGGCAACGACGGCCCGAGTACTTCGCCAGCCTGCTGGCCGAGGTCGTCGGCCTCGCCGCGGACGGGCGGCTCACCCCGCTGCCCGCCCAGACCTTCCCGCTCGATGACGCGATCCAGGCCTTCATGCTGATGGCCGGGGCCAAGCACATCGGCAAGATCGTGCTCACCGTGCCGGCCGCGGGGGAGACCACCGCGATCTCGCCCACCGCCAGCCCGGCCCGGTCCGACGGCGCCTACATCGTTACCGGCGGCCTGACCGGCGTCGGCCTGGCCACCGCTCGGTGGCTGGCCCTGGGCGGGGCCGGACAGGTGATCGTGAACGGCCGGTCCGCACCGTCACCGGAGGCCGAGACCGTGCTGGCCGAGATGCGTGCGGCCGGCTGTGACGTGACCGTGGTCCGGGGCGACATCGCCGCCCCGGGCACGGCCGGTGAACTGGCCGCCAGCGTGACCGCTGGGCTGCGGCTGCGCGGCGTCGTCCACTCGGCCATGGTGCTGGACGACGCGGCCATGCCCAACATCACCGAGGATCAGCTGCGCCGGGTGTGGACCCCCAAGGTCGCCGGGGCCTGGGAACTGCACCAGGCCACGGCCGGTCACCAGCCCGACTGGTTCGTGGTCTACTCTTCGATGGCGTCGCTGATCGGCAACCCCGGTCAGGGTGCCTACGCCGCGGCCAACTCCTGGCTGGACGGGTTCGCGGCCTGGCGCTCCGGGCAGGGCCTGGCCACCCTGGCCGTCAACTGGGGACCGTGGGGCCAGATCGGCGCGGCCACCGACTTCGCCGAACGCGGCTACCAGACCATCCCCACCGCCGATGGCCTGCACGCCCTGGGCACCCTGCTGGCCCACGGCCGGACCCGCACCGGGGTGCTGCCCGGCCACCCGGACACCTGGATCCCGCCGCTGGCCCGGTCCAGCACCCTGTTCAGTCCGCTGACCAGCTCGGACGGCACCGGGGACCTCGGTGCGGCCAGCTCCGCGGACGGCGCGGGAGGCACGGCCGACATCCGGGCCGAGCTGGCCGCCGCCGCCCCGGGCCTGCCCCGCCGCCAGGTGCTGGAGGCCTTCGTGGGTGGCCAGATCCAGGCCGTGCTGGGCCTGGGCTCCCGCACCCTGGACGCGGACACCCCGCTGCGGTCCCTGGGCTTTGACTCCCTGCTCTCGATCGAGCTGGGGTCGCGCCTGGAGTCCGCCCTCGGCATCAAGCTGGGCCAGAAGTTCGTCTGGACCCATCCCACCGTGGCCGCCCTCACCGACGGCATCGCCGAGCGCCTGCAGTCCGAACTGGTCCCTGCCTCAGGTGGTCGCGACCAGTAGTTCCTCGCCGCTGGAGGGCCAGTTCCAGGATGTCGGTGGGGGAGAAGAAGCTGAGGAACGGGGTGCCCGAGGCCCGGGCACCCCGTCCGGCGTACTCGCGCCCCGTGCGTTCGGCCAGTTCCAGCCGGTCCAGCGGCGGCTGGAACGTCATGACCAGCGTCGAACCCGGCGCCAGCGCCTGCGGGCGGGCACGGTCAGTCCTTCGGCCGTGCTTGCAGGCTCCACAGCCGATCATCCGGGTCGCGGACGGTCATCTCCCTGGTCCCGAAGTGAGTCTCCTCGAACGGGGTGACCACCTCGACTCCATCGCCGGCCTGGAAGCTGTCCGCGTCCGGCACCGTGAGCACCAGTCGCAGGTCGGGCTGCTGGTCTTCGGGGATCTCGGCGATGAACAGGTAGGGCCCGTCGCCGTTGCGGAGCTGGCCCGAGGAGTGGCCGGTGTCGAACTCCAGCTCATAGCCCAGCCCCTGGAAGAACTTGGCCGCCTTGCCCCAGTTGTGGGTGGTCAGGAACACCGCTTCGATGCCCTCGGTCGTCATGTCAGCTTCCACCTTTCGTCGCCGTGCTCGCCGGATCAGTGCTCGCCGGATCAGTGCTCGCGGAGTCGGCGAGGTAGGCGCGCAGCGCGCCGGCGACCAGCGCGGACAGGGACATCTCGGTCTCGATGGCCCGGTGCTTGACCTGCTTGATCAACCCCAGCGGCAGGTACACGTTGAACTGCTTCACGTCCTCATCGCTCACACCTAGAATGCTAGCAACCTAACAACCTACTGGGCAAGCCGTTTTCTCCCTTGGTGATGACGGGAACAGTGGGGCAGGCTGGGGTCCATGGAACCAGCAGCGACCGGCCTGCCGATCGATCCGCTCGAGCAACTGCGGCAGCGGCAAAGCAGCAAGTGGCGGGCCTACCCCGCCGACGTGCTGCCGCTGCCGGTGGCGGAAATGGACGTCAACCTGGCCCCGCCCATCGCCGAGGTGCTGACTGCGGCGATTCAGCGGTCGGACACTGGTTACGGGCACGCCATCCCCGATCTCGGCCGGGCCGTGGCCGGCTTCGCAGCCCGGCGGTGGAACTGGGACGTCGATTCCGACCAGGTCACCGCGGTCACCGATGTGGGTGTCGGGGTGGTCGAGCTGCTCCGAGTCCTGACCCGGCCCGGCGACGCGGTGGCCATCAGCCCGCCGGTGTACGCGCCGTTCTTCGACTGGGTCCCGGAGTCGGGCGGACGGCTGCTGGAGGTGCCACTGGCCCACCGCCCGGACGGGTGGTGCCTGGACCTGGACGCCCTGGAGCGCGCCTTCGCCACTCACCCGGCCGCCTACGTGCTTTGCAATCCGCACAACCCGGTCGGCCGGGTGCACACCGCCGACGAGCTGGCCGCCCTGGTCCGGCTGGCCCGTCTCTACCGGGTCACGCTCATCAGCGACGAGATCCACGGGCCCCTGGTGCTCCCGGGGGCGACGTTCACCCCGCTGCTGACCCTGCCCGGCGCGGCCGAGGTCGCGGTCACCGTCATGTCGGCCAGCAAGGCCTGGAACCTGGCCGGGCTCAAGTGCGCCACCGTGGTCACCGCGTCGCCGGCCATGGCCTCGCTGGTGGATCGTTTCCCGCCCGACACCATGTGGCGCTTCGGCCACTTCGGAATGCTGGCCGCGGTGGCCGCCTACACCGACAGCGAACCCTGGCTCGACCAGTTGCTGGTCACCCTGGATCAGCGCCGTACCCAGCTGGCTGGGCTGCTCAAGGAGAAGCTGCCCATGGTGACCTGGCACCCGCCCGAGGCCACCTTCCTGGCCTGGCTGAACTGCTCGGCCATCGGCCCCGACGACACCGCCCGGTCACGGTTCCTGGACCGCGGCCGGGTCGCCCTGGAACCCGGCCCACGCTACGGGGCGATCGGCGGCGGCTACGTCAGGCTCAACTTCGCCACCAGCGACGCCGTCCTCGACGACGCCGTCGCCCGCATGGCCGCCGCCCTAAGGTAAACCGATGGCGGACTGGCCCGAGCACGCGATCTGGTGGCAACTGCACCCCCTGACCTTCACCGGCGCCGAGGCGGCCGCGCCGGAGCCGGCCCATCGTCTCGGCCGGATCGAGGCCTGGCTCGATTACCTGGTCGACCTGGGCTGCAACGGCCTGCTGCTGGGACCGATCTTCGCTAGCCAGACCCACGGCTACGACACCACCGACCACTTCCGGATCGACCCCCGGCTCGGCACTGACGAGGACTTCGACCACCTCGTGGCTCAGTGCCAGGCTCGCGGGGTCCGGCTTCTCCTGGACGGGGTGTTCAACCACGTCGGCCGAGAGTTTGGTGCCTTCCAGGACGTGCTGGCCCACGGCCGCTCGTCGGTTTTCGCACCCTGGTTCCGGCTCGACTTCGACGCTGCCGGACCCGACGGTTTCGGCTACGCCGACTTTGAGGGACACCACGAACTGGTCGCCCTCAACCACAGCGAGCCCGCGGTCCAGGACTACGTGGCCCGGGTGATGACGCACTGGCTGGACCGGGGCGCGTCCGGCTGGCGGCTGGATGCGGCCTACGCCGTGCCGCTGCCGTTCTGGCGGGCGGTCACGGACCGGGTCCGGGCCACCCATCCCGGATCCTGGCTGGTGGGCGAGCTGATCCACGGTGACTACGAGGCCGCCGTGCACGACGGCGGCCTGGACTCGGTCACCCAGTACGAGCTGTGGAAGGCGATCTGGAGCTCGCTCAACGACGAGAACTTCTTCGAACTGGCCCACGCCCTGACCAGGCACAACGCCTACGCGGCGGCCTTCTTGCCGCAGACCTTCGTCGGCAATCACGACGTCACCCGGCTGGCCAGCCGCCTCACCGCGCCGGAGCACCTGCCGCACGCGCTGGCCGTGCTGTTCACGGTGGCGGGCGCCCCGTCCGTCTACGCCGGTGACGAGCAGGCCTTCCGCGGCGTGAAGTTCGACCGGGCTGGCGGCGACGACGAGATCCGCCCCGCCTTCCCCGGCACCCCCGCTGAGCTGGCCCCGGACGGCTGGCCCACCTACCGGCTGCACCAGGACCTGATCAGCCTGCGCCGGCGCCACCCCTGGCTGGCCCGCGCCGGCTCGGAGGTCCTGACCTTGCGCAACGAATTCCTGGCCTACCGCGTCCTGCACCCGGGCGACGGCCCCGACCTGGCCGTGCTCCTCAACCTCTCCGCCGAACCGGCCACCGCCGACCTGCACGGCCGCCCGGCCCGGTACCTGCTCGGCAGCGTCGGCGCCCCGGCCCCGGCCGCCGAGGCGGCCGCCGCCTCCGGCACCGTCCCCGGGCACGGCTGGGCCATCCTCGAACTGGCCCGCGAGGCCCCCGAATA
>DASXJM010000268.1:0-2738 GCA_036497405.1 Streptosporangiaceae bacterium
ACCGGGGCTACCGGCCCAATCGTGGCCGGCGACAACGGCGCCAAGTGCGTGGACAACAACAACGCCAGCGGCACCAACGGCAACAAGGTCCAGATGTGGGACTGCGACGGCAACACCGGCGCCCAGAACTGGACCGTGAACAGCAACGGCACCCTGACCATCGACGGCGGCTGCATGGACATCACCGGGGCCAACTACGCCAACAGCACTCCGGTCGAGTGGTGGACCTGCAACGGCGGGGCCAACCAGCAGTGGACCGCCTCGTCCGGCGAGCTGGTCAACCCCGCGTCCGGTAAGTGCCTGGACGACCCGGCCTCCAACACCACCAACGGCACCCAGCTCATCCTGTACACCTGCAACGGCGGCGCTAACCAGAAGTGGACGCTGCCCTGACGGTTTGACCGGGCGCCCCGCTTGCCTGGGCGGCCGGCCGTTACCCGCGGGTGGGTAACGGTCGGCCGTGGCCCGCGGGCGGGCCAAAACGTTGATGCGGCCCGGTGGGGCGGGCGGTACGATCGCGGCAGTGGCAGACACGCCTGCCCGCTCCGAACCGGACGCCGCCCACGCTGGACCCGGTGACGAGGACAAGGGTTTTCAACTCGCGTGATCTCCTCGGCTGCGTTGACGATGTCCTGGCGAGGTGCGTGGGGCCTGGCCGGAGGGACCCATCGTGACCAGAGACCGTGCCCGCAAGCAGGCCATCCGCGCCCGCATGAGCACCAGCGACGAGCCTTACAGCGTCGCCGCCCGCCGCCTGGCCGGCGAGCCCGACCCCATCGAGCCCGACCTGGCCCTGGTCACCGCCTGCGTGGTGCGGACACTGGGCGCGGGCAGCGCCCGGGCCGGCGCCCGCCTCGACCTGGAACTGGCCGGTACCACCGAAGCCGACCGGCAGCAGGCCCGCGGCCTGCGCGGGCTCGTTCGCCGCGGTCTGGGCACCCTGGCCAGCCCGTTCCTGCACCAGAGCCGGGAGGGATTCGCCGAGCCGGCCGCCCAGCGCTACCAGGTCGCGCAGCGGGCCCACGCCGAGCTGTTCGCTGACGGCCGCCTCTACCGGGGCCGGCCCGGGCGCTCGCTGGCGAGCCTCACCCTGGACCGGCCCGGTGACGGCGAAGACGTGGACCACAACCTGCTCTGGCCGTTGTGGGCGCTGGCCGGGACCACCTCGGCCAGGCTCGACGGCACCGAGAGCGTGCGCGACTCGACCTGCCAGCGCTACACCGTACAGGTCGACCTGGACCGCGCGGCCGCCGCGGGCCACTCCGGTAGCGCCGACTGGCCCGTCCTCCTGGTCAAGGGTCCACCACCGCGGCCGCCGGAGTTCATGGTCTGGACAGACGGCCAGTACGTGCGGCGGATCCGGTTCGCCAAGAAGTCCGGCAACGTCATCACCCCCGGCCTGGACGGGTACGGCAGCCGGGCTGAGCTCGAACTGTGGGACTTTGGGGTCTCCGTGGCCCACCTGGACTGGTCCCGGCTGCCGGACTTCACGGGGTGACCCGTAGCAGGGCCATTGCTGGCCCGTAGCCCCCGCTCCCATTCGGGCGCCACCCGCTGCCGTCGGCTCCCACCCGGTGCTGCAGGAGGACGGTCCTCCTGCGGCGCTGAGGTGCTGGATCAGGGCTGATTGCTGGCGTTCCAGCAGACCTGATAGTGCGACCCGTCGAGGTTCACGCTGAACAGCGCGCCGTAGATGCCGTACCGGTGGTCGGCCGCGCAGAACTTGGCCAGCTTCTCGCCGTCCTCGACGTACTCCGCGTCCAGGACCGGCTTGCCGGCCTTGAGGTAAACGTTCCAGTCACCGTTCGAGCCGGCACACGGATCCTTGTAGTAGTTGCACTCCTCGGTGATTACCCCATCGAACAGCGGCTCGTCGGCGGACGCCTCGGCCGGATCGTTCTTCTGGAATACCGCGAGGCCGTCCGCGTGCGCCTGGTAAGCCAGCCAGCGCTGGAACCCGGCGTCATCCGCCCGCGTAAGTCCCCAGCCGCCGCCTTTGGCCCCGGTGTCGCTGGCGTTGGTGTAGCCGTCGAGGTCGTCCGGCTCGACCGCGTCCTGTCCCTCCAGCGCGCACCCGCGCAGGCGCTTGCCGAGCTGCGCCGCGATGTCCACCGCCGCCCCGGCCAGGCTCGACGGGTCACCCGCCACGTAGTGGGCGAAGCCCCGGACGTCGAACCACCATTCGTTCGGATAGCCCTGCATGTTGTACCGCTTGGCGCCGTTGCCGTAGTCGGCGGCCTTGAAGTTGGCGTCGTCGGGGAACCCGGTCTGGTAAGCCCCGGCCTCGACGTAGCAGACGCTGTAGTGGCCGGCGGCGTGGATTGCCTGCACCACTGGCGAGCGACCGGTGGGAACGCCCAGCGTGTAGTGCCCCTTGCAGTTGGTCGTAGACGTGTTGGAGTCGAGGAACAGGTCCGTGTCCCAGATGTTCGCGCTGCCTGGTTGCGGGTAAGCGGCGCTGGTGGCGGGCAGGCCGCACAGGCCAGCGTCCGGGGGACTTATCTCCCAGTACCACGAGGCCGCCGACGCCGGCGGGAGTTTGTCATGGGCCGCGGCGGGCGAGACGCCGGCAGCGGCCGAGACGCCGACGGCGGCCGCGCCGGGCAGGCCGAAGGCCGTCGCCAGCGAGACGAGGGCCAGGGCAAGGACGTGTTTCATGGGTCGCCTCCGATTACAGATACGGGCCATCGGACCTTGGGCTCATCGGGTTGTGATCCGCAGCAGGGCCACCCCGTGCG
>DASXJM010000269.1:0-14699 GCA_036497405.1 Streptosporangiaceae bacterium
GGCGGGTCGCGTACACGCTGGGGCTGGAGGGCCCGGCGGTGACGGTGGATACGGCGTGTTCGTCGTCGCTGGTGGCGCTGCACCTGGCCTGTCAGGCGCTGCGGTCCGGGGAGTGCTCGCTGGCCCTGGCCGGCGGCGTGATGGTGATGGCCACCCCAGGAGGGTTCACGGAATTTTCCCGGCAGCAGGGACTGGCCGCCGACGGCCGGTGCAAGTCGTTCGCGGCGTCCGCGGACGGAACCGGCTGGAGTGAAGGTGCGGGCATGGTGGTCCTGGAACGCCTGTCGGAGGCGCAGCGGCTCGGGCATCCGGTGCTGGCGGTGATCCGGGGCAGTGCGGTGAACCAGGACGGTGCGTCCAACGGGCTGACGGCGCCGAACGGGCCGTCGCAGCAGCGGGTGATCCGGGCGGCGCTGGCCAGTGCCGGGGTCGCGGCGGATCAGGTGGACGTGGTGGAGGCGCATGGGACGGGGACGACGCTGGGGGACCCGATCGAGGCGCAGGCGTTGCTGGCGACCTATGGGCGGGACCGGCCGGAGGATCAGCCGTTGTGGCTGGGGTCGGTGAAGTCGAACATCGGGCACGCTCAGGCGGCGGCCGGGGTGGCCGGGGTGATCAAGATGGTGCTGGCGTTGCAGCACGGCCTGCTGCCGGCCACGTTGCATGTGGATGAGCCGTCCCCGCATGTGGACTGGTCGGCGGGAGCGGTCCGGCTGCTCACTGAGCCGGTCGACTGGGCCGCGAACGGGCGCCCCCGCCGGGCCGGGATCTCCGCGTTCGGCATGAGCGGCACCAACGTGCACGCGATCGTCGAGGAAGCCCCCGCCGGCGAACAGGCCGCCCCGCTGGACCCGCCCCCCGCCGGCGCGGAACCGGCGGGAACCATCCCCGGCCGCGCGGGCGCCGGCCTCCCGGTGCTGCTGCCGGGCGTCACCCCGTGGCTGGTGTCGGCCCGCACCGCCGACGGCCTGCGCGGGCAGGCCACCCGGCTGACCGAGTTCACCGGCCGGCGGCCGGAGACCCCGGTCGCCGACGTGGCCTGGTCACTGGCGGCCACCCGATCGGCGTTCGAGCACCGGGCCGTGGTCATCGGCGCGAGCCGGGACGAACTGGAAGCCGGGCTGGCGGCGGTGGACGCCGGAGTGAACTCCGGTTCCGTGGTCGCGGGAACCACCCGCGACGCGGGCCGCATCGTGTTCGTGTTCCCCGGCCAGGGGTCGCAGTGGGCCGGGATGGGCCGCGAGCTGGCCGGGGTGTCGCCGGTGTTCGCGGCCCGGCTGGCCGAGTGCGGGCAGGCCCTGGCCCCCTGCGTGGACTGGTCCCTGGACGAGGTGATCCACGGGGCGGACGGGGCGCCGGGCCTGGAGTCCGCCGCGGTGGTCCAGCCGGTGCTGTGGGCGGTAATGGTGTCCCTGGCCGCGGTCTGGGAGGCCGCCGGGATCACCCCGGACGCGGTGGTCGGCCATTCCCAGGGCGAGATCGCCGCGGCCACGGTCGCCGGGGTGCTGTCGCTGGACGACGCGGCCAAGGTCGTGACGGCCCGGAGCCGGGCCCTGTCCGCGCTCGGTGCCGAAGGCGGCATGGTGTCGGTGGTCATGCGGGCCGATCAGGTCCGTGAGCTGATGCGCCCCTGGGCGGACCGGCTCTCGGTGGCCGCGGTCAACGGGCCCGCCGCCGTCGTGGTCTCCGGGGACCTCGGCGCGCTGGCCGAATTCGAAAGCGAGCTGTCGGCCCGCCAGGTCATGCGCTGGCGGATCCCGGAGACCGACTTCGTCGCCCACTCCGGCCGGGTCGAGGAACTGGCCGGGCCGCTGGCCAGCGAGCTGGCCGCGATCACCCCGGCCGATGCCCGGATCCCGCTGTACTCCACGGCCCTGAACCGCTGGATGGACGGCCCGGAACTCGACGCCGGCTACTGGTTCGCCAACGTGCGGCGGACCGTGCGGTTTGACGAGGCCGTCCGCGCGCTGTCCGCCACCCAGCACGGAACCTTCGTCGAAGTGTCCCCCCACCCGCTGCTGGAAGCGGCCGTCGCCGACACCCTCGACGAGATCGGCGCCCCGCCCCCGGTGATCAGCGGGACCATGCACCGGGAGAACAGCGGCGCCCGGCAGATCCTGACCGCCCTGGCCCGGCTGCACGTGGCCGGGTTCGCCGTGGACTGGCGGGCGGTGCTCGGCGCCGGGCAGCCGGTGGCCCTGCCCACGTACGCGTTCCAGCGCCAACGGTACTGGCCGCAGGCCGCACCGGACGGCGGGCCGGCCAGCACCGGGACGGACGGGGCCGGGACGCTGGCCGAGGCCCGGTTCTGGGCGGCGGTCGACGGCGGGGACCTGGACGCCCTGGCCACCACGCTGGCCGTCGACGGGCGGCAGCCACTGAGCGAAGTGATCCCCGCGCTCGCGTCCTGGCGCCGCCGGGAACACGACCGGTCGGTCACGGAGTCCTGGCGGTACCGGGTGAGCTGGATGCCGGTGACCGACCCGGGACCGGGACGGCTCACCGGCGTCTGGCTGCTCGTCGTGCCGTCCGGGACGGCGGGCGCGGCCGGCACCGCTGAGTGCGTACAAGCCATGAGCCGGAACGGCGCTGGGGTGATCGTCACCGAAACCGCGGCTGGAACCGGGCGGAGCGCCCTGGCCGCCCAGCTCGGTGAGGCCCTGGCCGGAACGGGCGAGTCCGGGCCAACGGAGGTCAGCGGCGTCGTGTCGCTGCTGGCCACGGACGGGAACCCGCTGACCGGGCATCCCGCGGTGACCGCCGGCCTGGCCGGGACCCTGGCCCTGCTGCAGGCGCTCGGCGACAGCGGCGTCGACGCCCCGCTGTGGGTCCTGACCCGCGGCGCGGTCACGACCGGCGTGGGCGAGACGGTCGCCGACCCCGTCCAGGCCCAGGCGTGGGGCCTGGGCCGGGTCGCCGGGCTGGAGCACCCGGACCGGTGGGGCGGGCTGATCGACCTGCCGCCCGTCCTCGACGAGCGGGCCGCCAGCCGGCTCTGTGCCGTGCTGGCCGGCTGCGGTGAAGACCAGGCGGCGATCCGGCCGGCCGCCATCATGGCCCGGCGGCTGGTCCGGGCCCCGCGACCCCGCCGGGACGGCGGGACGTGGACGCCGCGCGGGACGATCCTGATCACCGGCGGGACGGGAGCCGTCGGCGGCCACATGGCCCGCTGGCTGGCCCGGCAGGCCACGCCCCGGGTGGTGCTGGCCAGCCGGTCCGGGCCTGCCGCGCCCGGTGCCGCCGCCCTCGCCGCCCAGCTGGCCGGCGCCGGCACCGGGGTGGACGTGACCGCGTGCGACCTGGCCGGCCGGGATGCGGTGGCGGGGCTGCTGGCCGGGATCGGCGCCAGCGGGCCGCCGCTTACCGCGGTGCTGCACACCGCCGGGGTGCTGGACGACGGCGTCCTGGACCGGCTGGACCCCGGCCGCCTGACGGCCACGCTCGCCGCCAAGGCCGCCGGGGCGGCCCACCTGGACGAGCTCACGGCCGGAACCCAGCTCGACGCCTTCGTGCTGTTCTCCTCGGCGGCCGCCACGTTCGGCGCCGCCGGGCAGGGCAACTACGCGGCGGCCAACGCCTACCTGGACGCCCTCGCCCAGCAGCGCGCCGCGCGCGGGCAGGCGGCGACCTCGCTGGCCTGGGGGCCCTGGGCCGGCGGCGGCGTGGCCCAGGCCAACGAGGCGGTCCGGCAGCGGCTGCGGCGGGGACCGCTGCCGGAAATGGAACCGGCCCTGGCGGTCAAGGCGCTGGCCGAGGCGCTCGGCGGCGGCAACAGCCACCTCGCCGTCATGGACGTGGACTGGGCGCTGTTCACCGCCGCGCCGGGCGCGGACCAGGTCCCGTTCCTGCGCGAGCTGCCCGAAGTCCGCCAGCTGGCCCGCGAGCACGTGGCGGCCGGCCCCGGTGACCAGGGCCGCGAGTTCGAGGGCGAACTGGCCCAGCAGCTGGCCGGCGCGCCCGCGGGCGAGCAGGCCCGGATCCTCACCGACCTGGTCCGGACCACGGCGGCCGCGGTCCTGGGCCACGGATCCGCCGAAGCGATCGGGGCGGACCGGGCGTTCAGTGAGCTCGGCTTCGACTCGCTCACCGCGCTGGAGATGCGGCAGTCGATGACCGCGGTGACCGGGCTGCGGCTCCCGGCCACGCTCCTGTTCGACTACCCCAGCGCGCAGGTTCTCGCGGACCACCTGCGGCATGAACTGATCGGCGACACGGCCGGCCAGGCTCCCGACGGCGCGGTGCCGGTCGCGGCGGCGGCGGCGAACGACGAGCCGATCGCGATCGTGGCGATGAGCTGCCGTTATCCCGGCGGGGTCAGCAGCCCCGAGGAGATGTGGGACCTGCTGGCCGGCGGCCGGGACGGAATCTCGTCGTTCCCGCAGGACCGCGGCTGGGACGTGGACAACCTGTACGACCCGGACCCGGGGCACGAAGGCACCGCGACCGTACGGGACGGCGGCTTCCTGCACCAGGCGGCCGAGTTCGACCCCGGGTTCTTCGGCATCAGCCCGCGGGAAGCGCTGGCCATGGACCCGCAGCAGCGGCTGATGCTCGAAGTGTGCTGGGAAGCCATCGAGCGGGCCGGGATCGATCCCGCCTCGGTCCGCGGTTCCCAGGCTGGCGTGTTCGTCGGCGGGTACTCCTCCGGGTACGCGGTGGGCCTGCAGTGGGCGCTGAAAGGCTCCGGCGGGCTCGAAGGTCACCTGCTGACCGGGAACGCGTCGAGTGTCATCTCCGGCCGGGTCGCCTACGCCCTCGGCCTCGAAGGGCCCGCGGTGACCGTCGACACCGCGTGCTCCTCTTCGCTGGTGACCCTGCACCTGGGCTGCCAGGCGCTGCGGGCCGGGGAATGCGACTTGGCGCTGGCCGGCGGGGTGACGATCATGGCCACCCCCGGCGACCTGATCGGCTTCTCCCGCCAGCGCGGGCTGGCCGCGGACGGCCGCTGCAAGGCGTTCTCGGCCGCGGCCGACGGCATGGGCATGGCCGAGGGCGCCGGTGTCGTGGTGCTGGAGCGGCTGGCCGACGCCCAGCGCCGCGGCCACCAGGTGCTGGCCGTGGTCCGCGGCACCGCGATCAACCAGGACGGGGCGTCCAACGGCCTGACCGCCCCGAACGGGCCCTCCCAGCAGCGGGTGATCCGGCAGGCCCTGGCCAACGCCCGGGTGAGCGCCGGCGAGGTCGACGTCGTGGAAGCCCACGGCACCGGCACCGAGCTGGGCGACCCGATCGAAGCCCAGGCCCTGCTGGCGACCTACGGCCAGGAACGATCCGCCGGGCCGCCGCTGTGGCTCGGCTCGGTGAAGTCGAACATCGGCCACACCCAGGCCGCAGCGGGCGTGGCCGGGGTGATCAAAATGGTGCTGGCCCTGCAGCACCGGGCGCTTCCGCCGACGCTCCACGCCGCCGAACCGTCCCCGCACGTGGACTGGTCGTCCGGGACGATCCGGCTGCTGAACGAGCTGACGGACTGGCCGGCCAACGGGCACCCGCGTCGGGCCGCCGTGTCGGCCTTCGGAATCAGCGGGACCAACGCGCACGCCATCATCGAGGAACCGCCCGCCGGTGACCGGGCCGGGGGTGCCCCAGACGGCCCGGAACCGGCCGCGGCGGAACGCCCGGCCGCGGACCCGGTCCTGGGCGAATCCGCCCTGGTGTGGTTGCTGTCGGCGCGGACCGCCGGGGGCCTGGCCGCCCAGGCGGCCCGCCTCGCCCGGCACGTGACGGACCGTCCCGATCTCGATGCCGCCGACCTGGCCTGGTCGCTGGCTACCACCCGCTCGGCGTTCGAGCACCGGGCCGCGGTCGTGGGCGGCAGCCGCGCGGACCTGCTGCCGGGCCTGGCCGCGATCGCCGCGGGCGAGCCCGCGGCCCGGGTGACAGCGGGCACCGTCCGCGCCAGCGGCGCGGGACGCGTCGTGTTCGTGTTCCCGGGCCAGGGGAGCCAGTGGGCCGGGATGGGACAGGAGCTGGCGGCGGTGTCACCGGTGTTCGCGGCCCGGCTGGCCGAATGCGGGCGGGCGCTGGCCCCGTACGTGGACTGGTCCCTGGACGAGGTCCTGGCCGGGGCGGACGCCGCGCCGGGGCTGGACTCCGCCGCGGTGGTGCAGCCGGTGCTGTGGGCGGTGATGGTGTCCCTGGCCGCGGTGTGGGAGGCGGCCGGGATCCACCCGGACGCGGTGGTGGGCCATTCGCAGGGCGAGATCGCGGCGGCCACGGTCGCCGGGGTGCTGTCGCTGGACGACGCGGGCAAGGTGGTCGCGCTGCGCAGCCTGGCCCTTCGCGCGCTGGCCGGGCACGGGGGCATGCTGTCCCTCGCCGAGCCGGCCGGCGCGGTGCGGGAGCGGCTGGCCCCGTTCGGGTCACGGCTGTCGGTCGCGGCGGTGAACGGGCCCGCGGCCACCGTGGTGTCCGGCGAACCCGGCGCCCTGCGGGAACTGGCCGCGGCCTGCGAACGCGACGCGGTGCGGGCCCGCATGCTGCCGGTGGACTACGCATCACACAGCGCCCAGGTGGAGCGGATCCGCGCCGAAGTGCTGGCCGTGCTGGCCGGGATCAGGCCAGGCCCGGCCCGGATCCCGATGGTCTCGGCCCTGACCGGGCAGTTCCTGGAGGGCCCGGAGACCGGCCCGGACTACTGGTACGACAGCCTCCGGTCACCGGTGGAGTTCGACCGGGCGGTCCGCGTGCTGACCGGGGCCGGGCACGGGGTGTTCATCGAGGTGTCGCCGCATCCGGTGCTGACCGCGGCGCTGACCGGGACCGCCGAGGACGCCGCCGGCCCGGGCGGAACGCTGGTGACCGGCACGCTGCGCCGCGACGACGGCGGCGCCGAACGGGTCCTGACGTCAGTCGCCGAAGCCTACGTGCACGGCGTGGCCGTGGACTGGCCGGCGGTGCTGCCCCCCGGGCAGCGGGTGGACCTGCCGACCTACGCCTTCCAGCACGAGCACTTCTGGCCGCAGCCGGTCCCCCTCCCGGCCGCGCTGGCGGCGGCGCTCGGCCTGGACGACAGCGGGCATCCGCTGCTGGGCCAGACGGTCGAACTGGCCGCCGGCGACGGCTTCCTGTTCACCAGCCGGCTGTCGGTCGCGGAACAGCCCTGGCTGGCCGACCACGCCGTGGGCGGGACCGTGCTGGTTCCGGGCACGGCCTTCGTGGAACTCGCGGTCGCGGCCGGGGACCGGGCCGGCTGCGGGCACCTGGACGAACTGGCCCTGGAGGTCCCGCTGGTCCTGCCGGGCGACGGCGCGGTGCAGGTCCAGGTGACGGTCAGCGCGCCGGACGGATCGGGTGGCCGCGAAGTCGCCGTGTACGCACGGCCCGACCGTGACGGCGCCCCGGACCTGTGGACCCGGCACGCCAGCGGCCTGCTCGCGCCGGGCGCCGGGCCGGTGCCGGCCGACGCGGCCTTCGCCCGGGACGTGGCCAGCTGGCCACCGGAGGGCGCGGTGCCGCTGGCCATCGACGGCCTGTACGAGGCGCTCGCCGGCGGCGGGTACGGATACGGGCCGGTGTTCCAGGGCCTGCGAGCGGCCTGGCAGCGCGACGACGAGATCTTCGCCGAAGCCGTCCTGCCCGAAGAAGCCGGTTCCGGGGCAGCGGAGTTCGGTATCCATCCCGCGCTCCTGGACGCGGTCCTGCACGCCTCCAAACTGGCCGGGAACACGGAACCGGCGCCCACCGGGACCGGCGCTGATCCGGACTCCGGACCGGAGGTCCAGCTGCCCTTCGCCTGGCAGGGCGTGTCCCTGCACGCGGGCGGGGCCACGGCGCTGCGGGCCCGGCTGCGCACCGGCGCCGACGGCCTGTCGGTGATCGCCGCTGACCCCGGCGGCGGCCTGGTGCTGTCCGTCCGCGCCCTGGTGTCGCGGCCGGTGCCGATCGGGCGCCTGGAGGCGGCCGGCGACGCGGCCCCGGATGGCCTGTTCGCGGAGCGGTGGGTCCCGCTGCCGGCGCCGGCCACCGCACCGGGCGGTGCCTGGGCCGTGGCCGGGGCCGATGCGTACGGGCTCGCGGCCGGGCTGGCGGAGACCGGGGTGACCGTGCGGACGGTCGCCGATCTGGCCGCTGCCGGTGCCACCGGCGCGGAAGACGAGCCGGTCCCGGGGGTGGTGCTCGCCTGTGCCGGGAACCTCACCGCCGGGACGGGCGACGTCGCCGCGGACACCCGGGCGGCCGCGAACCACGCCCTGGAACTGGTGCAGGCCTGGCTGGCCGACGACCGGCTGGCCGACTCCCGCCTGGTCCTGGTCACCCGGGGAGCGATGGCCGCTGAACCGGACGACCCGCTGACCGGCCTGCCCGGCTCGGCGGTCTGGGGCCTGGTGCGGTCGGCCCAGTCGGAGAACCCGGGACGCCTGGTGCTGGCCGACCTGCCTCCAGCCGGCCGGGCGGACGGCGAGGACGAGGACGGCGGCCAGGCGGTTCTGGCTGCGCTGCCCGCGGCGCTGGCTTCGGGTGAACCGGAGCTGGTGATCCGGGGCGGCCGAGCCTACGGCCGACGGCTGGTCCGCGCGCCGGCGAACCCTGAGACCACAGAGATCACAGATACCACGGAGACCACGGGCACAACGGGCGTCCCCGGCGTCCCGCAGGCAGCTGGTGGCGGCCTGGTCGTGGTGACCGGTGGCACCGGTCTGCTAGGTGGCCTCGTGGCCGGTCATCTGGCCGCGACCGGGCGGGCCGGGACGCTGCTGCTGCTCAGCCGGTCCGGCCCGGCCGCCCCGGGCGCGGCCGGGCTGGTGGCCGGGCTGGCCGCCCGCGGCACGGCGGTCAGCGTGGTCGCCTGCGACGCGGCCGACCGGGCCGCCCTGGCCGCGGCTCTGGGCGGGGCCGGGGAACCGGTGCGCGGCGTGGTCCACACCGCCGGAGTGCTGGACGACGGGGTGATCGAATCCCTGAACCCGGACCGGCTGGCGGCGGTGATGCGGCCGAAGTCGGACGCGGCCTGGTTCCTGCACGAGCTGACCGAACCGGACCAGCCGGACCTGTTCGTGCTGTTCTCGTCCGCGGCGGCGGCGTTCGGCAGCGCGGGCCAGGGTAACTACGCGGCGGCCAACGCGTTTCTGGACGGCCTGGCCACCCACCGGCGGGCCGCGGGACAGCCGGCGGTGTCGGTGGCCTGGGGCATGTGGGCCGGTGCCAGCGCCATGACGAGCCATCTCAGCGACAGTGAACGAGCCCGGATCAGCCGCGGCGGCATGACCGCGTTGCAGGCCGATGAGGGGCTGGAACTTCTGGACGCGGCGCTGGCCCGCGACGAAGCGCTGCTGGTGGCGACCCGCCTCGACATCGCCGCGCTGCGGGCCGAGGGCCGCCGGGGCGTGCCGATCCCGGCCCTGTGGCGTGACCTGGCCGGTGGTGCGGGACGGCCGGCGGCGGGCGGCCCCGGAGCAGCCGCCGGCGCGGACGCGCTGCGTCAGCGGCTGGCCGGGCTCACCGAACGCGACCGGGCAAGGATCCTGGTCGACGTGGTCCGGACCCACGTGGCCGCGGTCCTGGGCCATGCGTCGGCCGGCACGATCGAGCCGGACCGCGCGTTCAGCGACCTGGGCTTCGACTCGCTGACCGCCATCGAGCTCCGCAACCAGCTGCACGCGGCCACCGGGCTGCGGCTCTCCGCCACCCTGGTCTTCGACTACCCGTCGCCCGAGGCGCTCGCCGAGTACCTGGCCAAGCAGCTCACCGGGGACGGCACCCCGCCGCGGGCGGCGGGGACCGAGGAAATCGCGAAGCTCGAGCAGATCGTGCACGGGCTGGCGCCCGGGGACCAGGCCCGGCTCAGCATCGCCGCCCGGGTCAAGGCCCTGCTGTCGGAGCTGGAGAACGGCCGGGGACCGGCCGCCGGCACCGCATCCGACCGCGACCTGGAGACGGCCACCGCGGAGAGCATCTTCGGCCTGCTTGATAAGGAGCTTGGCGAGTCATGAGGTCAGGACCAGGCCCGATGGGCATCTGGAGGCACCGTCGCCGTGGCTGACGAAGAGCGGTTGCTTGAGTACCTGAAGCGGACCGCGGCCGACCTGAGGCAGACCCGGCGGCGGCTGCACGAGGTGGAGGCCCGCCAGCAGGAACCCGTCGCGATCGTGGCGATGGCCTGCCGGTTCCCGGGCGGCGCGCGCAGTCCCGAGCAGTTCTGGCAGGTCATCGCGGCCGGCACGGACACCATCTCCGACCTGCCGGGTGATCGAGGCTGGGACGTGGACGCCCTGTTCGACCCGGATCCGGATCACCAAGGCACGTCGTACGTGCGCCAGGGCGGATTCCTGCACGAGGCGGGTGACTTCGATCCGGGGTTTTTCGGTATCTCCCCGCGTGAGGCCTTGGCGATGGACCCGCAGCAGCGGCTGCTGCTGGAGGTGTCCTGGGAGGCGCTGGAGCGGGCCCGGATCGCACCGGGCTCATTGCGCGGGTCGCGGACGGGCGTGTTCGTGGGTGCGGCGCCGATGGGGTACGGCATCGGCCTGGCTGGGCTCGACGGGCACCTGATGACCGGCACCTCGGCGAGCATGATGTCCGGCCGCGTGTCCTACACCCTGGGGCTGGAAGGCCCGGCGGTGACCGTGGACACGGCCTGTTCCTCCTCGCTGGTCGTGCTGCACCTGGCCTGCCAGGCGCTGCGGGCCGGCGAATGCGGGCTCGCGCTGGCCGGCGGGGTGACGGTCATGGCCACACCCGGCGAGCTGGTGGGTTTTTCCCTGCAGCGCGGGCTGGCGGCCGATGGCCGGTGCAAGGCGTTCGCGGCGACCGCCGACGGTATGGGCATGTCCGAAGGCATCGGGATGCTGGTCCTGGAACGGCTGTCGGATGCCCGCCGGAACGGGCACCGGGTGCTGGCGGTCGTCCGGGGCAGCGCGGTGAACCAGGACGGGGCCTCCAACGGGCTGACCGCGCCGAACGGGCCGTCGCAGCAGCGGGTGATCGAGCAGGCGCTGGCCGCCGCCCGGCTGGCCGCCGATCAGGTCGACGCGGTCGAGGCCCACGGGACGGGGACGACGCTGGGCGACCCGATCGAGGCGCAGGCGCTGCTGGCCACCTACGGTCAGGACCGGGCCGATGACCGGCCGGTGTGGCTGGGGTCGGTGAAGTCCAACATCGGCCACACCCAGGCCGCGGCCGGGGTGGCCGGAGTGATGAAGATGGTGCTGGCGTTGCAGCACGGCGTCCTGCCCCGGACCTTGCACGCCGATGAGCCGTCCCCGCACGTGGACTGGTCCGCGGGAGCGGTCCGGCTGCTCACCGAGCCGGTCCAGTGGGCCGCGAACGGGCGGCCGCGGCGGGCCGGGGTCTCCGCGTTCGGGTTCAGCGGGACAAACGCCCACGCGATCATCGAAGAGGTCCCGGCGGGAGAGAGCGGGGACGCCGCTGATCCGGATGGCCCGGCGGCTGACCAGCCTGCGGCACCGCCGGCCTCGGTGGTGCCGGTGCTGGACGGCGGGATCACGGCGTGGCTGGTGTCGGGGCGGGGAGCCGGTGGCCTGGCCGGTCAGGCGGCCCGGTTGCGGGAGTTCGTGGCTGGACGGCCCGGGCTTGATGCCGTCGATGTGGGGTGGTCGCTGGCGACGACGCGTTCGGTGTTCGAACGTCGGGCGGTGGTGCTGGGTGCGGGCCGCGATGCGCTGGTGGCCGGGCTGGCCGCGCTGGCCGCCGGGGAGCCGGCGCCGGGTGTGGTGTCGGGGGTGGTGCCGGCGGGCGGGGCCGGGCGGGTGGTGTTCGTGTTCCCGGGCCAGGGGTCGCAGTGGGCCGGGATGGGCCGGGACCTGGCTGCGGTGTCACCGGTGTTCGCGGCCCGGCTGGCCGAATGCGGGCAGGCGCTGGCCCCGTTCGTGGACTGGTCCCTCGAAGACGTGTTGGCTGGGGCGGACGGGGCACCCGCGCTGGAGGCCGCGTCCGTGGTGCAGCCGGCGCTGTGGGCGATGATGGTGTCGCTGGCCGCGGTGTGGCAGGCCGCCGGAGTGGTCCCGGACGCGGTCGTGGGCCATTCGCAAGGGGAGATCGCGGCCGCGTGCGTGGCCGGGATCCTGTCGCTGGAGGACGCCGCGAAGGTCGTGGCGCTGCGCAGCCGGGCGCTGTCGGCGCTGGCGGGATTCGGCGGGATGCTGTCGATTGCCGAGCCGGCCGCCGCCGTGCAGGAGCGAATCGCCGCGGTTGGCGAGCGGGTGTCGGTGGCCGCGGTCAACGGCCCGGCCGCCACCGTGGTCGCCGGGGAACCGGCCGCGCTGGAAGATCTGGCCGCCCGGTGTGAGGCGGCCGGGGTGCGGGTGAAGATGATCGCGGTCGATTACGCGTCCCACACGGCCCAGGTCGAAGCGCTGCGCGGGGACATCCTCGGTGCACTGGCCGGGATCGTTCCGCAGCCGGCCGTGATCCCGATAGTCTCGGCGATGACCGGGCAGCCCATCGACGGCCCTGATCTGGACGCCGGGTACTGGTACGACAGCCTCCGGGCTCCGGTCCAGTTCACGTCGGCTCTGGCGGCCCTGGCGGAGGGCGGGCACCGGGCCTTCATCGAGGTGTCCCCGCATCCGGTGCTGACCGTCGCGATCACCGAGACCCTTGACGCACGCGAGACCGCGGACACCTTCCCGGCCCCGGTGGTCACCGGCACGTTGCGCCGTGATGATGGCACGGCCACCCGGCTGCTGACCTCGTTCGCCGACGCCCACGTGCGTGGCCTCCGCGTCGACTGGACCGCGATCCTGCCCACCGGGCAGCCGGTCGATCTGCCCACCTACGCGTTCCAGCACCAGCACTACTGGCCGGCCGCGCTGGAAGCCGAAGACCTGATCGGTGCGGCCCGCGGGGTGTCGCCGGCCGAGGAGTCCTTCTGGACCGCGGTCGACGACGGTGACGTGCCCGGCCTGGCCCGCACCCTGGAGGTGGACGACGGCCGGCCGTTCCACGAGGTGGTGCCCGCGCTGGCCGCGTGGCGCCGCCGTCAACGGGAACAGTCCCGGGCCGATCAGTGGCGGTACCAGGTGACCTGGGTGCCGGTGGCTGATCCGTCAAGCCCGCGGCTCTCCGGGACCTGGCTGGTGGTGGCTCCGGCCCGGACGGTTCCCGGTCCCGGCCGCGGGCCCGAGGTGACGGCGGCCCTGGCGGCCCATGGCGCCGAAGTGGCCGTGGTGGAGGTCGCCGGGGACATCGTGGACCGGGCCGGGCTGGCCACGGCCCTGGCCGCCGCTCCGGCGGCACTGGACCAGCTCCAGGGCGTGGTGTCGCTGCTGGCACTGGCGGAAGAGCCGTCCCCCGACGACCCGGCCGTCCCGGTGGGCCTGGCGGCGACGCTGGCGCTGGAACAGGCCCTGGGGGACGCGCGGGTGAATGCCCCGCTGTGGCTGGTGACCTGCGGAGCCGTGGCGGCGGGCACCGGCGGCGCCGTGACCCGGCCGGTGCAGGCCCAGGTGTGGGGCCTGGGCCGGGTGATCGCACTGGAACACCCGGACCGGTGGGGCGGCCTGATCGACCTGCCTGCCGCCCTGGACACTCCGGTGGCCGACCGGTTCTGCGGGATTCTGGCTGGACCGGGTGAGCGGGAGGTCGCGGTCCGGGGCGCGGTGAGCCTGGGCCGCCGGCTGGTGCGGGCCCCGATGGCGGCGGGACAGGACGACCCCTGGTCGCCGCGGGGAACGGTGCTGGTCACGGGCGGAACCGGAGCGGCTGGTGCGCACATGGCGCGCTGGGTGGCCCGGCGCGGTGCGCCCCGGGTTGTGCTGGCCAGCCGGTCGGGTGCCGCGGCGGCCGCCGCGGCCGGCCTGGCGGCGGAACTGGCCGGGGCCGGAGCGACGGTGAGCGTGGCGACGTGCGACGTCACGGACCGGGCGGCCGTGGCGGCCCTGCTGAGCTGGATCGACGGTGCCGGGCCGGCCTTGTGCGGCGTCCTGCACACCGCGGCGGTGCTGGACGACGGGGTGCTGGACCGGCTGGACCCAGGCCGGCTGGGGACCGTGCTGGGGCCGAAGGCGGGCGCGGCGGCGGTCCTGGATGAGCTGACCGCCGGCCGCGACCTGGATGCGTTCGTGCTGTTCTCCTCGGCCGCCGTGGTGTTCGGCAGTGCTGGGCAGGGCGGGTACACCGCGGCCAACGCGTACCTGGATGCGCTGGCTGAGCACCGGCGGGGCCGGGGGCTGGCTGGGCTGTCGGTGGCCTGGGGTCAGTGGGGCGGCGGCGGACTGGCCGAATCCAGCCCAGCCGTGCAGGCCCGGCTGAAGCGCGGCGCCCTGCCGCCGATGGAACCGGAACAGGCCATCAGGGCGCTCGGCCCGGTCACCGCGCCGGGTTACAGCACGCTCGCGGTGATGGACATCGACTGGGAGCGGTTTGCGGCCGCGCCCGGGGCTGCTTCCGCGCCATTGCTTCAGCTGATCCCGGAAATCACCCGGCTCGCCCAGGCCGAGCCGTCGGCGTGCGCCCCGCCGGCCCCCGGTTCGGAGGCGCCTGGGTTGGTGGGGGAGTTGGCGGGGTTGGGGTGGGGGGAGCGGGTGCGGGTGGTGGCGGGTGTGGTGCGGGGTGTGGTGGCGGGGGTTTTGGGGTTTGGGGTGGGGGAGGAGGTGGGCGGGGACCGGGTGTTCCGGGAGGTGGGGTTTGATTCGCTGACGGCGCTGGAGTTTGCTCAGCGGCTGGGGGTGGTGACGGGGCTGCGGTTGCCGGGGACGCTGGTTTTTGATTATCCGACGGTGATGGTGCTGGCCCGGTTC
>DASXJM010000270.1:0-5779 GCA_036497405.1 Streptosporangiaceae bacterium
ATCAGCGGAATCCAGCCCCGGACGCGCCCCTACGAACAACCCCAGCCGGGCCGCCTGCGCCGCCAGCGCCGACGCCGACCGGCCCGACACCAGCCACACCCCCAGCCCCGACCCTGGCACCAGCCCGTCGCCACCCGGCCCCGCACCGCGATCGGCCAGCGCCGGTTCCGCCTCGGGGATGGCAGTGACGGCGGTTTCGGTCTCCTCGTCCGCGGCGAGGTCTTCCAGGTCAGGAGTGACCTCGGGCTGGCCTCCGCGAGCCGCGGGGGCCGGCGGGGCCGCCTCGACGATCACGTGGGCGTTGGTGCCGCTGAACCCGAACGACGAGATTCCGGCCCGGCGCGGGCGATCACCGTCCGCGGGCCACGGCTGCGGCTCGGTCAGCAGCCGTACCGAACCTCCTGACCAGTGCACATGCGGTGACGGCTCATCCACGTGCAGCGTGGGCGGCAGCATGCCGTGCTGCAGCGCGAGGACCATCTTAATCACCCCGGCCACCCCGGCCGCCGCCTGCGTGTGCCCGAGATTCGACTTCACCGACCCCAGCAGCAACGGCCGCTCGTCCGGCCGGTCCTGCCCGTAGGTCGCCAGCAGCGCCTGGGCCTCGATCGGATCCCCCAGCACCGTGCCGGTCCCGTGCGCCTCCACGGCGTCCACGTCCGACGCCGCGATCCCGGCGCTGGCCAGAGCGGCCCGGATCACCCGCTGCTGCGACGGCCCGTTCGGGGCGGTCAGCCCGTTGGACGCACCGTCCTGGTTCACCGCGCTGCCCCGGACCACCGCCAGCACCGGATGCCCGAGACGCCGCGCCTCCGACAGCCGTTCCACCAGCAGCATCCCCGCGCCCTCAGCCCAGCCGGTGCCATCCGCCGCGGCCGCGAACGACTTGCAGCGGCCATCGGCGGCGAGCCCCTGCTGCCGGGAAAACTCGGCGAACGGCACCGGGGTGGCCATGACCGTGACCCCGCCGACAAGCGCCATCGAGCACTCATCAGCCCGCAGCGCCTGGCAGGCGTTGTGCAGCGCAACCAGGGACGATGAGCAGGCCGTGTCCACCGACACGGCTGGGCCCTCCAGCCCCAGCGCGTACGCGACCCGGCCGGACGTCATGCTGGTGGCGTTACCGGTGAGCAGGTACCCCTCCAGGCCCTGCCGCGCGTCCATCACCAGCGCCGCGTAGGCCTGGTCGTTGGTTCCGGCGAACACCCCGGTCGCGGTCCCGCGCAGCGACCGCGGATCGATGCCGGCTCGCTCGATGGCCTCCCAGGACACCTCGAGCAGCAGCCGCTGCTGCGGGTCCATCGCCAGCGCCTCGCGCGGGGAGATCCCGAAGAACCCCGGGTCGAAGTCGGCCGCCTCGTGCACGAAGCCGCCGGACCGCACGTAGGAGGTATCCGCCCGGCCCGGATCCGGATCGAACAGCTCGTCGAGATCCCAGCCCCGGTCGGCGGGGAACTCGGAGATCGCGTCCTGACCGCCGGCCAGCAGATCCCACAGGCGGTCCGGGTCGCTGGCACCGCCGGGATACCGGCAGGCCATGCCGACGATGGCAATCGGCTCCCGTGATCGTTCCCGCACCTCACGGAGCCGACGGCGAGCTTGACGCAACTTTGCGGTTACCTGCTTGAGATAATCGCGAAGCCTATCTTCATTCGCCATTCGTGCTCGCCATTCTGTATTGACCGTTCCGTCTTATGGTTCGTCGAATTCGGAACTCTCAAGTTCTACGTCGATAAGGTCGAACATCTCGTCGTCGGTGGCCGCGGCGAGCGCCTTGTCCGGACCGTCTTCGTCGGCCGGTGCACGGAACTCCCGCAACATGGCCTCCAGCCGCGCGGCGATTTCGGCGCGTTCGCGGCTCCCGTTGCGGGCGATCGGGGAAAGCACGGTGCGAAGCCGGTCCAGATCGGCCAGGACCGGCTGGTATCCGGCCTGATCCGCGGTGAGCTGATCACTGAGGTATTCGGCGAGGGCCAGCGGGGCTGGATAGTCGAACAGCAGCGTGGCCGGGAGCGGCAGGCCGGCGGCGGCCGAGAGCCGCTGGCGGAGTTCGAGCGTGGTCAGCGAGTCGAAGCCCAGCTCGCTGAAGGCCCGGTCCGGTTCGATCGTGTCGTCCGCGGCCTGGCCCAGCACGGACGTGGCCTCGGCCCGAACGAGATTGAGCAGCGTCTGGAGCTGGTCGGCGGGCGGCAGCAGGGCCAGTTGCCGGGTGAGGCTGGCGTGGCCGGGGCCGACGTCGCCGTTGCTGGCCGGGGCGGACGCAGGCGGGGTGGCTTCGGGCAGGTCGCGTAGGAGGGGGACGGTGGTTGCGTCAGGGGTGGCGGCGAGCTGGGCCCAGTCGATGTCCATGATGGCCACGGTGGTCTCACCCTCGTCGATGGCCTGGGCGAGGGCCTGCACCGCCGCCTCCGGGTCCATCGGCGGCATGCCGTTCCGGCGCAGACGCTGCTGGATCGCCTCGCTGGACTGAGCCAGGCCATCTCCGCCCCACTGCCCCCAGGCCACCGACAGCGCGGCTGAGCCCTGCGCGGCCCGCGTTTCGGCGAGAGCGTCGAGGTAGGCGTTGGCGGCGGCGTAGTTGCCCTGCCCGGCGTTGCCGAACACGGCGGCTGCCGAGGAGAACAGCACGAAGGTGTCGAGGTCGTGGCCGGTGGTGAGGTCGTGCAGGTGGGCGGCGCCGGCGGCCTTGGCGGCCAGGGTGGTGGCCAGCCGGCCGGTGTCGAGGTGGTCGATGAGGCCGTCGTCCAGGACTCCGGCGGTATGGATGACATTGGCCAGGGGCACCTGGCTGGGGACGCCGGCCAGCAGGGCGGCGGTCTGGTCGCGGTCAGCGATGTCGCAGGCGGTGACGGTGGTGCCGGTGCCGACCGCGGCCAGCCGGGCCACGTGCGCGGCCACGCCCGGGGCGGCGGGCCCGGACCGGGAGGCCAGCAACAGGCGGGGAGCACCCCGGTCCGCGGCCCAGCGCGCGACCCGCAGCCCGATCGCCCCGGTCCCGCCGGTGACCAGCGTGGTGCCCCGCGGAGCCCACGGCCGCGCCATGGCCCCGCGCAGCGGAGCGGCTTCGGGCAACGGAGCTTGGGCCAGGCGGCGGACGAAGGTGCCCGCCGGGCGGATCGCCACAGCGTCTTCGCCGCCGGGGCTGGCCAGGACCGCGGCGAACCGGCCCAGCGCCTGCGCATCGGGATGGGCGGGCAGGTCGATCAGCCCGCCCCATCGGTCCGGGTACTCCAGCGCCGCGACCCGGCCCAGGCCCCAGGCCTGGGCCTGCACCGGCCGCAGGGGTTCCGGCTCTGGGCCGACCGCGACGGCCTGGCTGGTGACGATCCACAGCGGGGCGCTGATGCCCGCATCCCCCAAGCCCTGGATCACCGTCAGGGTGCCATCAAGCCCGGCCGGGACCACCGGATCAGTAGGCAGCGGGTCCTCAGCCAGGGCCAGCAGCGACACCACCCCGGCCAGCGGGCCGGGTCCCGCCTCGGCCCCGTTAGCGTTTCCGGCAGCGGCGGCTGTGCCGTTGCCGACGTCAGGCGTACCGTTACCGTCCCCGGCAGCAGTGCCGTTACCGTTCCTGGCGGCGGCAGCCGTGCCGTTCCCGTTGGCGGCGGCCGTACCGTTACCGTTCCCCGCGGCAGGCGTGCCGTTGCCAGTGCCGTGGCCGTTGCCACCGTCGGCGTGGGCACCGATTCCATTGACGCCATCCGCGACTGTGACCGTCCCGGGCCGTGCGTCAGCTCCGCCAGTCGCCGCCGCGGTCGCGGCGGCGGCCGACAACGCACGGGCGAGACCGGCCCGGTCCTGGCCCGCAGAAACTGCCGTGACCGTGACTTCCGCGCCCCTGGCAGCCAGCGCCGCCGCGACCTGTGCGGTCAGCGGGTGGCCGCCGGCCGGGGCCACGATCAGCCAGGTCCCGGCCGCCAGCCGTCCTGGCACGGAGGTGGGAGTCAGGCCGGGGGTGGCGGTCCAGGTGATGCGGTACCGCCAGGTGGCCGGGTCGCTGGTTCCGGCGGGGCGGGTGCCCGCCCCGGTCCCGGGAGCGGAGGGGACGTCCGGGGCCGGGGCGGGAGCGGGGGTGGCCCAGTAGCGGGTGTGCTGGAACGCGTAGGTGGGCAGGTCGGCGGGCGGGGCGGGGTCGGTGACCGCGGTCCAGGTGACCGATGCGCCGCTGGTATGGGCGCGGGCCAGGGCGGTCAGGAACCGGTCCGGGCCGCCGTGGTCGCGGTCCAGGGTCCCGGTGACCAGCACCGGCCCGCCCGGGCTGGCGCTGGCGGGCAGGGTGTCGGTGATGGCGGTGGTCAGGACCGGGTGGGGAGAGATCTCCAGGTACCGCCGGTGCCCAGAGGAGGCCAGGGCCTTGATCGCGGTGGCGAACTGGACGGTGTTCCGCAGGTTGGCGTACCAGTAGGCGGCGTCCATGTCCTCGCCGTCGATCAGGTCCCCGGTCACGGTCGAATACAGGGGAACCCGGCCCGGCTGAGGATTCAGGTCCTGCAGGCCCCGCGTCAGGGGTTCTTCCAGGTCCTGGACGGCGGCGGAGTGGGCGATGTAGTCGCTGGCCGGGACCGGCCACCGCAGCACGCGCTGTTCAGCCAGGGCGTGTTCCAGTTCGGCCAGCGCGTCAGGGTCCCCGGAGATCACCACCGCGGCCGGGGAATTGACCGCCGCCACCGCCAGCCGGTCCCCCCAGGTCCCGATCAGGTCGCGGGCCTGATCCTCGGGCATGACCACCGACAGCATCGCGCCCGCATCCCCCAGGGCAGACAGGGCAGCCCCGCGGGCGGTGACCAGCCGGGCCGCATCGTCCAGGGACAAGATCCCGGCCACGGTCGCCGCCGCGATCTCCCCCTGGGAATGACCGGCCACCGCGTCCGGGGTGATCCCGGCCGCCTCCCACACCGCGGCCAGCGCGACCATCACCGCCCACAGCACCGGCTGGGCGACCTCTGCCCGGTCCAGCCCGGGAGCCTCCGGCCCGGCGGCGATGACCTCCTCCACAGACCAGTCCACATAGGCGGCCAGGGCGTGGCCGCACTGGGCCAGCCGGATCGCGAACACCGGGGATGCCTGCGCCAGTTCGGCGCCCATTCCGGCCCACCCGGCGCCCTGCCCGGGAAACACGAACACCGTCCGCCCCGGCCCGGCCCCCGACACCACCCCGGACACCACGTTCAGACCCGGTTTTCCGGCCGCGACCGCCGCCAGGCCGGCCAGCAGCTCCTCCCGGCCCGGCCCGGTGATCACGGCCCGGTGCTCGAACACCGACCGGCCCGCCGCCAGCGCCCACCCGATCCCGGCCAGATCCAGGTCCGGCCGTTCCGTGACCCAATCCCGCAGCCGGGCCGCCTGCCCGGCCAGCGCCTTCGCGGACCGGCCCGAGACCACCCACACCCGCTGCCCGGCCCCCAGCACCTGCGCCGGGCCCGCCGGCCCCGAAACCGCCGCGCCGGAGGCGCCCACCGGGTCAAGGCCCGCATCCGCCTGCGAGGCCGGGGCCGATGTGCCCTCCGGGGTCAGGGCTCCCGGGCTCACCGGTGCGGGGGGTTGCTGAAGGATGAGGTGGGCGTTGGTGCCGCTCATGCCGAACGCGGAGATCCCGGCCCGCCGCGGCCGGTCACGGTCGGCGGGCCAGGGGACGGGCCCGGTCAGCAGCCGGACCGCCCCGCCGGACCAGTCCACGTGCGGGGACGGCTCAGCCGCGTGCAGGGTCGGGGGCAGGACCTCATGCTGCAGGGCAGTGACCATTTTGATCAGGCCCGCGGCGCCCGCAGCGGTCTGGGCG
>DASXJM010000271.1:0-30537 GCA_036497405.1 Streptosporangiaceae bacterium
CGGCATCCACATCGGTTCCGGTTTGCCGCTGAACTTCTTCACCGGCCCCCGGGCCTGGGACTTCGCCCGGAACCGCCCCCTGACCGACGACCAGCCCGCCGACGTCCGCGCCCGCCTCATCGAGCAGGACCACCGGTCAGCATCCCACCTGGCCGTGCACATGCTCGACGGCGCCACCCTGGCCCATGGCCTGAGCGACTCCCCGGCCGGCCTGCTGGCCTGGCTGCTGGAGCGCTGGAACGCCTGGAGCGACAACGGCGGCAACCTCGAGTCCGTCTTCACCCGGGACGACCTGCTCACCCACGCCACCATCTACTGGGTCAACAACTCGATCGCCACCTCGCTGCGGTACTACGCCAACGCCAACCGCTACCCCTGGGCCCCCGCCCACGACCGCACCCCGGTCGTGCAGGCTCCGGTCGGCCTCACCTTCGTTGCCTACGAGAACCCACCCGGCATCCACACCACCCGCGACCGGGTCCACGCCTTCCGGACCGGCCCCCAGTCCGCGTGGTTCAACCACGTCAACGTGACCGCCCACGACCACGGCGGCCACTTCATCCCCTGGGAGAACCCCACCGCCTGGGTCACCGACCTCCGCCGCACTTTCCGCCCCCGCCGCCCCTAAGCCCTCGGGGGCCCCGGAGCCCCCGCGGCCCTGGGAGCCCACGCGAGCCCCGCAGCCCACGCGAGCCCCGAGAGCCCCGGAGCCCCGGGAGTCCTGAGAGCCCCGAGAGCCCCGGGAGCCCCGGGAGCCCCGCCCGCAATACCGCATCAAACGCGTTTTTGATGCGGTAAGAACCCTGCGAATGCGCGATCGATGAGGTTCGATGCGGCCCAGCCAGAGCCGGGGCTGCGGCTCACACCGGAGCCCCCACGCGCCGGAGCCCAGGGTGAGGCAATGGCGCCATCGTCACCCACCTCCGCCCCTCGGCCCAGCCCCGAGCGTCCCACCAGCCTCCAACACCCCACACTTCCAGACCGCCTCAGTAGCCTCACTGGCTCAGCTACGGCGGCCTCTTGAGCAGCACCGATTGCGTAATCGCTGCTGCTCTGGCGACACCAAATGCGCAATCGCTGCGGTTGCGCCCACCCGGAAACGTGGCGGGTGAGGCTAGGTCGCGGAGGTGGGCTGGGCCTGGGTGACGATGGCGGACTGGAGGCGGGTCAGGGTGGCTTCGCGGGCGCCAGCCAGGGAGGGTTCGGCGGTCAGGTGGGCCGGGCGGACCGGGACCGGGCGGGGAAGCTCGGCGACGGCCGCGGTGATCGCCCCGGCTACCAGGGGGCGGGCCCCCCAAGGGCCGCCCAGGACGATCTGGGCCGGGTCAGTCAGGGCAACGATGGCGGCGATGGCGCCGGCCACGGCCTGGGCGATGGTGGCCAGGGTGGCGGGAGTCTCGGTGACGGCGGCCAACAGGCGGGGGGTGTCGATGGCGGTGGCGCCAGGCTGCCGCAGGCCGAGTTCGCCGAAGATGTCGATCAGGCTGGTGGCCCGCCCCTCAGGTCCCACGGTGAGCAGGTGCGCGATCTCGCCGGACAGACCGTGGTGCCCGCGGCGCACCTCCCCGTCGCTGACCACGGCGCAGCCCAGGCCCTCACCCAGGTAGAGGTAGGCGAAGTCGTCCAGAGGCGCGTCCTCATCGGCCGCGGCGGCCCGTTCGGCGCGGGCGGCCCAGTTCACGTCGTTGTCCACGGTGACCGGCCCCGCCACCAAGGGGGCCAGCACGTCCACCGGATCCAGGTCGCCGAGCAGGAACGGGCTGTCAGGCAGGTGCACCATCCGGCCACTGACCCGGTCGACCGGGTCCGCCGCGCTGACCACCGCCAGCCGCACCGGCCCTCCAAGTCCGTTCACCACAGTCCCGACCGCCGGGGCAGCCGGGTCCACTGAGGTTGCTGAGATCGTCGTGGCCGCCGGGATAGCCGGGGTTTCTTGGATAGCCGGGGTCGGGGTCGGGGCCGAGACCGCTAGGGCAGCCGAGATCGCTGTGGTTGCAGGAACCGCTGTGATTGCAGGGACCGTTGCCGCCGGGCCCGCCGGGGCTTCTGATGTAGCTGGGCCTTCGGGGGTGGTTGGGACAACCGGGGCTGGGGTTACCGCATTCTTGCCGGCCACCGTTCGGCCCGCCGCCGCCTGAGTCGCCACAGCCTGGCCCGCCGCCGCCTGAGTCGCCACGGCCTGGCCCGTCGCGGCCTGGCCCGTCACGACCTGGGTGGCGGCGGCCCGGAGTGCGGCGGCGACCTGGTTTGGTCGGGCTGGGCGATCGACGGGCTGCTCGGACCGGGACACCACCCCTCCGTAGGCGTCGACACATTCAGCCACGACGCCTTCGGGGGCGATGCTCACGGCCAGGGCCAGGCCGATGTCGGCGGCCAGGGAGTAGTAGGAGCCGACGCGGCCGCGGCCGCGGCCGCCGGGGGTGCGCTGGCCGGTGTCGGCGACCAGGCCGGCCGCGACCAGACGGCGCACGCTCTCGCCGGCGGTGGGCTTGGAGACGCCGGTGGCGGTGGCCAGTTCGGCCCGGGTCAGGCGGCCCTCGCGCATCAGGGCCCGCAGGACGTGCTCGTCGGTCAGCGCGCGTAGCAGTTCCAGCGATGGCTTGGCCGGGTCCATCCCGCAATTCTAGACAGGAGCGTTGACTAGTAACTCGACGCGACCTACCTTCAATATAAATAAGGAGTCTTTTCTAGAAGGAGTCAGCATGGTGGAACTGCCGCACTGGGAGGAGACGCCGGAGGATCTGGCGACCGCGATCAAGGAGATCAAGGGGGCGCTGCGGGAGCGGATCGCGGGCTCGGGGCGGACGGTGGAGGAGGTTGTGGGCGCGCTGGAGGACCGGCTGGGCGATGAGGTGGGCGAGATCGAGGCGAGCCGGGATCGCGGGGAGGCGATTTGGCCGGTCATCGACTACGCCGACATCGCGAAGGGCATGGTCGCCCCGGAAACGCGGGAGCTGTTGCACCGGCGGGGGTGTGTGGTGGTGCGCGGGCAGTTCGAGCATGAGCGGGCCCGGGGCTGGGACGGGGAGCTGGTCGATTATGTCGATCGCAACGGGTTCTTCGAGCAGTATCGGGGGCCCGGGGATGACTTCTTCGGCAGCGTCGGGTCCAAGCCGGAGATCTATCCGATCTACTGGTCGCGGCCGCAGATGGAGGCCCGGCAGAGTGACGAGATGGCCCGGGTCCAGGGCTTTCTCAACGGGCTGTGGCGGCACGAGTCGGACGGGGTGCAGTGGTTCGACCCGGGCCGGGACTCGCTGTATCCGGACCGCATCCGGCGGCGGCCGCCGGGGGCCAGTTCCGCGGGCCTGGGCAGTCACCTGGACCCGGGCACGCTCGATCTGTGGATGACCCAGGAGTACCAGCAGGCCTTCCGGCACCTGTTCGACGGCACCGCCGAGCAGTACGACCCGTGGGACGCGGCCTACCGGACCACCGGGCCGCAGTACCCGGGGACGACCATGTGCTCGGTGTTCCGGACGTTCCAGGGGTGGACGGCCCTGTCCGACATGGACCACGACCAGGGGGTGCTGCACACCGTCCCGATCCCCGGGGCCATGGCCTACCTGATGCTGCGGCCGCTGCTGGCGGACGTGCCCGAGGACGCCATGTGCGGCGTCACCGTCAACCGGACGTTCCCGGTCACCGAGCAGTGGCACCCGCTGCTGCGCCGGGCCCTGACCGGCATCCCCGACGTCCGGGCGGGCGACACGGTGTGGTGGCACTGCGACCTGATCCACAGCGTGGCCCCGGTCGAGAACCAGCAGGGCTGGGGCAACGTGATGTACATCCCGGCCGCCCCGTGGTGCCCGCGCAACGAGCGTTATGCGGCCTCGGTCCGGGCGGCGTTCGGGAGCGGGTCCAGCCCGGACGACTTCCCGGGCGAACACTATGAGCGCGACTGGGCCGACCGGTTCGGGGCGGCCGACCTGAACGAGACCGGCCGGCGGGGGCTGGGCCTGGCCTGAGGGGCCCGGCCCGGCCCCTCAGGCCACCGGGTCCAGCCGCCAGCCGTCCAGGCGGGCCAGCGTCACCGGGCCGCCGACCGCGGTCAGCCGCACGATGTCGCTGTCGGGGCGCAGAGGATAGATCCGCTCGGTCAGCACGAGCGAGTCACCGGCGAAGACCTCGACCACGCTGTGGTCCAGGATCACGGTCAGCTCGATCAGGCCGGACGGTGGCCGGGGGTACGAGGCCCGGCTGACCCCGCCGATCGCCTCGGGCCAGGTCGACGACTGGTCACGGTCGAACTCCAGCGACCCGTCCGCGGCCCGGTAGCGGATCACGGTCTGCTCGGCGCCGTCGGGTGACGAGCAGAGGGTGAGGTCGAACCCGCCGTCGTCCCCGACGTCCACCGCCAGGTGGAGCTCGTACGGGGCGCCGCCCAGGCTCCGGGTCGGGCCGGGTGCTTGGGGCGCCAGCCGGACGTCCCGTTCGGCCCAGTGCTCGGTGCGCAGGACGGACAGGTCCGCGGCCAGCCGGTAGCGGACCTGGCCGTCGCGCAGGCTGATCTCACGGGGCAGCGTGAGGCAGCCAGCCCAGCCCTGTTCCTGGCGGCCCTGTTCGGTCAGCCCCTCCCAGGACCAGCCGTAGGCCAGGAACCGGCCGTCGGCGGTGGTCTCGACGGCGGGGGCGTAGCAGTTGCGGCCGTGATCGAAGCGGGTCAGCCGGTCGGGCTGGAACCGCTCGCCGTCGAAGGTGCCGGTCACCGCGACCGGATAGTGCAGCACCGCTTCGGTGCCGGGGTCCTGGACCGAGAAGACCAGGATGTGCCGGCCGTCCCCGGCCGCCAGCAGCGACGGGCACTCCCACACCTGGCCGGTCCAGACGCCGTCGGGCAGGTCACCGCCCCGGACGAGGACCCCCTGGTACGACCAGCGGAGCAGGTCCGGGGAGCGGTAGAGCAGTATCGTGCCCTCCCGGGTCGGCAGCGACGAGCCGAGCACCATGGCCCAGCCGTCGCGGTCGCGCCACACGTAGGGGTCGCGGAACGCGGTGACCGGGAAGTCCGGCGGCTCGACCTGGAGCGGGTTGCCGGGGTGCTTGCGCCAGGTGCGCAGGCCGGGGTCGGCCGCGGTGGCCAGGCACACCGACTGGGTCCACTGGTCGTCGCCCAGGGCCACCACCCCGGTGTAGATCGCCGTGGCCACCCCGTCCACGTCGACCACGCAGCCGGTCCAGCAGCCGTCGCGGTCCGGCGGCTGGCTCGGCTCCAGGGCCGGTTCGTGCCGGGTCCAGTGGACCAGGTCGGTTCCGGACACGTGGCCCCAGGTCATCCGCCCGAACCAGAGGCGGTCCGGCTCGGCCTGGTGGAAGACGTGGTGCGTGCCCTGCCAGTGGATCAGCCCGTTGGGGTCGTTCAGCCAGCCCCGCTCCGGGGTCACGTGCAGGACCGGCCGCAGCGGACGGCCCGTCACCGGAACCGCTCCCGCAGGTCCCGGGCCTGCTCGGCGTTGCCGCGCTCCCACTCCCCGGTCAGCTCGATCCGGGTGTCGAGCCGCTCGCGCAGGCGTTCGGTGTGGTGGCGCATCCGTTCCTGCTGGGCGGCCCGGTTGGCCACGATCTCGTCTTCCACCGGGCCGAGCGGCGGCGCGATCGGCGGGGCCGGTTCCGCGGCGGGCCGGGTCGGGAGGCGGTCGGCCACGGGCAGGATCCCGATCGCGGGGGACGGGCCGAGCTGGTACCAGTAGGCGGTCGAGGCCCAGTCGTCGGACAGGTGGTTGGCGTGGCCGTGCTCGATGGTGACCTTGATCCGGGACTGGAAGTGGATCGGATCGACCACGTGCAGGCGGTACCCGACCGAGTAGTTCTCCAGGTCCGAGGCGTGCAGGATGCTTCCCCCGTACAGGGCCGAGTTCTTCTGCATGCCCCAGGCGTGGGTGAGGTAGTCCTCGGTCCCGGTGCCGTGCAGGCTGGGCGGCCAGGTGTCGTCGTCGACGAAGATCATGTCGTCGCCCTCCCCCCACCAGGTGCCCTGGCGTTCGTAGACCGACAGGTTGCAGCCGATGTAGTGGCCGGTGCCTTCGACGTCGAGGACCACGTAGTTCCGGGCTCCGTCCAGGTTCGGCACGTTGACCTCGGGGGTGTTCACCTGCAGGTCGGGGGCCCAGCCGTCGCAGGGGTTCTCGCGCCGCCAGCAGGCGTGGAAGTAGGCGACGTCGTCGTCGAGGGGCTGCCGGTACAGCTCGTAGTCGATGTGGAAGTAGGAGGTGAGGGCCAGCTCGCCCTCGTTGACCAGCTCGATGACGGCCCGCCGCTGGAACGGCATCGGCACGTAGCAGTTGAGCGCGGCCGACCCGCCGAAGCGCAGTTCCTCTTCGGGCTTGACCGACACCGTGAACAGCGCCGAGTGATAGTTCGAGGGCACCGAATGCCCGATGCCGAAGAAGTCGCCCAGCGGCACCAGGACGGCCGGGTTCGGGTCATCGTCCCAGGTCATCCGGATCAGCACCTTGCGGTAGTAGTCCGGGTCGACGACCTCCCAGTTCATCCCGAGGGCATTGTGCATCTCGATCACGGGCGCGGTCTCGGCGGTGTCGACCGGGTCCAGGAAGGACGGGCCGACCGAGCGCCGGGTGAACTGGGTCATGAACATGTGCGTGATCGCGCCGGGGCCGGTCAGGTCGGCCAGGACCCGCGACTGGCCCGGGCCGATCACCCAGCCGTCCTGGTTGCGGCCGCGCTGGTCGAAGCTGGACACGCGGCCGGCACGGGCGTCGCGCACCCGGGCCAGGTCAAGGGTGTGGTTCTGGTCAGACACCGGCAGGCTCCATCGGCTATTGGTGGCGGTGCGTCGGCTGCGTGGCCACTGAGGGCACAGCCCGCTGCTTGCGAAACGATTTTCCATAGGCTAAATCCGGTCTGACCTGCATCGCAATAGGCAGGACAGGAATGATCTTGAGTAAATTTGCGGGGTGGGGTGGCCCGGCAGACTCGTCTTGACACCGTATAGAACGGGTTCTAGGGTTGGGCGAATCGATTCGCCTTCCCAGGTGACCCGGAGGGTCCAGCCGTGACCACGATCGCCGACGTCGCGCGGATGGCGAACGTGTCCGTGTCGACCGTCTCGCACGTGGTCAACGGCACGAAACGGGTCAGTGACGGCACCCGGTCCCGGGTCGAGGAAGCGATCAGGGACTCCAACTTCACGCCCCACCAGGTGGCCCGGTCGCTGCGCAGCGGGCGGACCCGATCGGTCGGGCTGGTCGTCTCGGACACCAGCCAGTACATCTTCGGGCGGATCATCGCCGAAGTCGAACAGGGCATCCGCAGCGCCGGGCAGACCCTGCTGCTGGCCAACTCCTCGGAGGACCGGGAGCAGGAGAAGACCGTCGTCCAGGCCCTGCTGGCCAACCGGGTGGACGGCCTCATCATCGCGCCCGTGGCCGACTCGGACCCGGTGATCTTCGAGTGGTGCGACCGGGCCGGAGTCCCGGTCGTGCTCATCGACCGGACCCCCGACCCGGGCCGGGACCAGGTGGGTATCGACAACTGGTCCACCACCCAGCGGCTGACCCGGCACCTGATCGGCATCGGGCACACCAACATCGCGCTGATCGCGGGCGACCCCGGGGTCTGGACCATCCACGAACGGACGCTGGCCTTCCGCGAGACGATGAAGGCGGCGGGCCTGCGGGTGGGATCGGCCTCGGTGCTGGACACCGGGCGCGGGCTGGTGGACGGCCGGGAGCAGATCGAGCGCTTCCTGGCCCGCAAGCGCCGCCCGACCGCGATCATGGCCGCCAGCGGTCTGCTGGCCCTGGGCGCGCTGCGGGCGTTCCGCAACCTGGGCATGCAGATCCCGCGGGACATCGCGTTCGCCAGCTTCGACCTGGTCATGAACGCCGAGTTCTTCGACCCCAAGCTGACCAGCGTGCTCTACCCGGTGGACGTCATCGGCCGCGAGGCGACCGCCCTGCTGCAACGGCGGCTGGCCGACCCGGACGTGCCGCCGCAGACCATCCAGGCCCCGGGCTCGCTGTTCCACGGCACGTCCTGCGGGTGCCCGGACGGCGCCCCGCTCGTCCTCAGCCCGGTCGATGGCGCACCCCACCGCTGACCCGTACGCGCCGTTCGACCCGGCCGGGCTGGCCGCCCGGGCCCGCGCCCTGGCCGGACGGGCCGGTCAGCGGGTCATCCTCGGGATCACCGGCGCCCCGGGCGCGGGCAAGTCCACTATCGCCGCCGCGCTGGCCGCGGCGATCGGGCCTGCTGCGCGGGTGGTCCCGATGGACGGTTTCCACCTCTCCAACGCGGTGCTGGACGGGCTCGGCCGGACCGCGCGCAAGGGCGCCCCCGACACCTTCGACGTGGACGGGTACGCCGCGCTGCTGGAGCGGCTGCGGCGAGCCGACCGGACCGTCTACGCACCGAGTTTCGACCGGCAGCGGGACGAGCCGGTGGCCGGCGACCTGCCCGTGCCGCCTTCGGTGCGCATCGTCATCACCGAGGGCAATTATCTGCTGGTGCCGACCCACGGCTGGCACCAGATCCGTCCCCTGCTGGACGAGGTGTGGCACGTGGACGTCGACCCCACCGTCCGGCTCGGTCGCCTGATCGCGCGGCACCGGCAGTTCGGCAAGGACGCCGAGCAGGCGTGGGCCTGGGCGACCGGCCCGGACGAGGCCAACGCTCGCCTGATCGCCGACCAGCGGCTGACCGCGGACCTGATCATCCGCTGAGGTCATGGGCCACATCGTGGTCGAGGCTGACCATCCGCTGCCGCTCCGAGGACCGGATGGCGGCGTGGATCACCGCCATGACCTGGAGCGCGGTCGGCACGTCGGCGTGCTCCGGGGTCTGCCCGGCCTGAATGGCGGTGGCGACTTCAGCGGCTTGCCGGGCCAGCACGTCGGTCACGGGGGCTCCGGCCAGCTCGTCGACCGCGCCGTCGGCCACCTCCCCGAACCGGGAGGCGTCGGCCTGGTCCGGGTGCCGGACCAGATCACCGGCGAACCGGCGGCCCAGCCACTCGGCGCTGGCCAGCCGGCCCTCGGTGCCGGTGACGGACAGCTGGTTGCAGCCGTGGGTGAAGGCCAGCTCGAGGTGGGAGGTGACCCCGGTGACGTGCCCGAGCATCAGGCTGGCGGTGTCGTCGCTCTCGTGCCGGGGCAGCGTGGTCCGCAGCCGGGCCGACACCTCGCCGATCGGGCCGAACAACCGGATCGCGGCGTCGATCGCGTGCGCGCCCAGGTCGTTGAGCACGCCGCCGCCGCCCGCGGTCGAGGTCAGCTGGCGCCAGCCGCGCTGGTCCCCGGTGTCGAAGCCGGCCGCCAGCCCGGCGTGCCTGGCCTCGCCGAGCACGCCCGCACGCAGCAGATCACCGGCCCGGGTGACCGCGGGCGACCAGGCCATGCAGCTGCCCACCGCCAGCAGGAGTCCGGCGGCGGTCGCGGCCGTGGCCATCTCCTCCGCCTCCGCCACCGACAGGGCCATCGGCTTCTCGACCAGCACATGACGGCCCAGGGCCAGGCAGCGCAGGGTCAGCGGGCGGTGCAGCTGGTTGGGCACGACCAGGTGGACCACGTCGGCCCCGAGGCCGGGCAGGTCGTCCAGGTCGGCGGTGACCGCGATCTCGCCGTCGCTGTTGCCGTTGAGGCGAGCGCGGACCCGGGCGGGATCGCGGGACACGATGGCGCGCACCACCGACCCGGTCTGGCTGCGGATGGCGGGGACCACATAGTCCAGCGCGAACTCGCTGGAACCGACCACGGCCCAGCCAACGGGACCGCTAGCGGGGCCGGTGACGGAGCCGGTCATCCCTTGACCGCCCCGATGGTCATGCCCGCGATGACCTGCTTCTGGAACACGGCGTAGATGATCAGCTGCGGGATCAGGATGATCGTGCTGGCCGCCATCATCGCGCCGTAGTTGGTGCTGTACTGCCCCTGGAACTGCGACACCGCCAGCGAGATGGTGGTCATCTGCGGGTTGTTGATCAGCACCGAGGCGAACGGGTACTCGTTGAACACGTAGATCAGGTTGAAGATCAAGATGGTGGCCAGCACCGGCCTCATCAGGGGCAGGACCACCCGCCAGCACAGCCGCCACAGGCCGGCGCCGTCCACGATCGCGGCCTGCTCGATCTCGGTCGGGAAGTCGGCCAGGAACCCGGTCAGCAGCAGGGTGTTGAACGGCAGGGTGACCGCGACGTAGGGCAGGATCAGGGCGGTGTAGGTGCCGAACACGTGCAGCCAGATGTCGATCCGGTACACCGGGAAGAGCAGGATGTAGATCGGGATGGCCAGCCCGGCCAGCAAATAGAACCGCAGCGTGGACTGGATCCAGCGCCGCCGGAACACCATCCGGGCCAGCGCGAACGAGGACATGAACGAGATGACGGTCCCGACCGTGACCGACACCGCCGCCAGCAGGATCGTGTTCCCGTACTCCCGCAGCAGCGGCACCTGCGTGAAGACGCTCACGTAGTTGCTCCACGTGAACGTGCTGGTGGACAGCGGGTCGTTCAGGATGCTGGTGTTCGACTGGAACGACAAGATCGCGATCCAGAGCAGCGGCAGCAGGATCAGGAACGTGATCAGGTAGGCCGCGATCCCGGCGATGACCAGGGACCGGCGCCCGATCCGGGACCGGCCGGGTCGGCGGGCCGGGGCCGCACGGCGGCCCGGGATCCCGCCGGCCGAGGTCGCGTTCCGCGGCACGGTCACCGCGGTGGGCTCGGCCCTCACGCGGGCACGCCCCGGCGCCCGCGCAGCAGGACCAGGTAGCCCAGGGACACGACCGCCCCGAGCGCGGTGATGATCACCGCGAAGGCCATGCCGGGCCCGTACTCCTGGCTGGTGAAGGTGATGAAGTACATGTAGCTGACCAGGGTCTCCGACTTGTGGACCGGGCCGCCGCCGGTCAGCTGGTACACCAGCTCGAAGATCTTGAAGACGTTGGAGATGACCAGCACGGTGGTGATGGCGAACGTCTCCTTGAGCATCGGGATCGTCACGTACCAGGTCTGCTGGGCCGCGCTGGCGCCGTCGAGCGAACTGGCCTCCATCACGTCCGGGGGCAGCAGTTGCAGCCCGGCGTAGAAGATCGTCATCGCGAAGCCGATCGTGCTCCAGATGAAGACGATCGCGATCGAGAACGGGCCCAGCGTGTTCCCGCCGATCCACACCGGCGGGTGGCCCACGCCCAGCCCGAACAGCGCCTTGTCGATCAGGCCGATCTTCGGGTCCAGGATGAAGACCCAGATCAGGCCGACCAGGATGGGGGCGATGATCCCGGGCGCGAACACCAGCGCCCGCAGGAAGCGAGCGCCCCGGAACGGGCGCCGCATCAGCATGGCCAGCAGGAACGACAACGGGATGAGCACCACCACGCTGAGGACCAGGATGATCAGCGTGTTGCGCAGTGAGGTCCAGAACAACGGGTCGTGGAACAGGGTCAGGTAGTTGGCGAACCCGGTGAACTTGGCCGCGCCGAAGCCGACGAAGTTGGTCAGGCTGTAGTAGAGCGAGTAGACGATGGGGATGACCACGAACACGGTGAAGAACGCCAGCGTGGGCAGCACCATGATCGCGATCTTCCACCGCGAGCTGAGCCAGTTCAGTTCTCGGCCCTCCGCATCTGCCGATTGTCCCTGCTCCGGTCCGATGACGGCCGCCGGCCCACACGGGGCCGGCGGCCTGCGTTCCTCATCGGCGGATCAGGTACCGGCCGAGATGGCCTTCTGGACCGAATCCACCGCGTCCTTGGGGGTCATCTGGCCTTCGATCACGCCGAAGAGGCTGTCGTACATCGCGTTCTGCTGGGCCGTGGAGAAGTACAGGTCCGGCTGCTTCTTGGGCGCCGGCAGGCCTTTGACCGCCGCCAGCACGGCCGCGAACACCGTGTCCTTGGCGGCGACCTTGGGCTGGTAGGTGGTCACCGGCGGCTGCCCGTTGTCGGCGAAGATCTGCTGGCCCGCGTCGCTGTAGTAGAAGCCGATGAACTTCTCCACCGCGCTGTACTGCGGCGAACCGGGCTTGACCGAGCCGCTGACCGAGATCGGGGCTCCGACCACGTTCATGGCGATGTTCTGATTGCCGACGCCGTCGGTGAACTGCGGCCCGGCCCAGAACCCGGTGTCGGCGGCCACGGTCGAGTCCTGGATCTGACCGGCGGCCCAGACACCGGAGTCCAGGAAGGCCGCCTTGCCACTGGTGAACGCGCTGACGGCCTGGTTGTAGGTCTGGGTGGAGACGTTGGACGGGAACGCGCCGGCCTTCTGCAGCTTGGCCAGGTCCGTGTAGAAGCGCAGGAACTGCGGGTTGTCGTAGCTGGACTTACCGGCCAGGATGGCCTGGATCTTGCCGTCGTAGCCGAACCGGTCCAGGTCGGTCAGCAGCGACCACACCGCGTAGGCCGACTGGTTGGCGCCCATCGCCACCGTGGTGATTCCTTTGGCGTGCAGCACGGTGGCCACGTGGATCAGCTGGTCGAAGGTCTTGGGCAGGGTCAGGCCGTTGTCGGACAGGACCTTCTTGTTGTAGTACAAGCCGGTCAGCAGGGCCTGGTAGGGCAACCCGAACTGAACGTTGCCCTCCTTCATCTGGCTCAGCGCGGTGGGCGAGATCTTCGCGGTGATGCCCTCTTTCTGCATGATCGGGGTCAGGTCGAGCAGGGCCCCGGTCTTGGCCAGCTTGGCGCCGACGTCGGAGCTCTCCACCCAGAAGATGGTGGGCAGCGTGTGGCTCTGGGCCGCGACGTCGATGGACTGGTTGTGCTGGGCCACCGGCTGCCCGGTCACGGTGACCTTGATGTTCGGGTACTTCTTCTCGAACGCCTGCACCAGGGCCCAGGTGGTCGGGTCGCCGGTCTTGACGTCGGTCTGCTGCATGGACAGCGTGATCGTGGTCTTGCCGTTGCTGCTGCTCCCGCCGCCCGAGGACGAGCTGGCGCAGCCGGCCATCAGGCCCCCGGCCGCGGCCAGGGCCGCGAAGGCGGCGGTGGAGCGGGTCACGCGGCGGGTTCTCGCTGTGAGTGGCATTGATTATCTCCAGTGATCAATCAATCGAGGCTTCAGGAGCGCCGTCGAAACTCCGGGGAGCGCGGTCAAGGCTCCGGGAGCGCCGTCCAAGCTCGGGGATCTCGTCGAGGTGTCGGGGAGTGCCTGGGGATGCCGGGGGCGCTGGCAAATCCGGCGAGCCGCCGCCGTCCGCTCGGGTGTCACTGACGTCGGCGAAACGTTTGTGCGAATCGATTTTCTAGCAAGTTAGGAGTTTGGCTCGGCAATGTCAAGGTTCGTCCGGGCCGGTGTTTGCGCTGGTTGCGGTCGGGTCGGGCCCGCGCCGGGCAGGATCGGGCCGGCCGGGGGGCCCGGCGTTCCGGGTCCGGCCCAGGCTGCTGGCCAGCCGACCGGCCAGGGGTTAACGTCGCAGGTCAGGGCGGGAGACTCGGTTCGGGCGGGAGGGCCTGGTACCAGTAGCCGGTGGCGGTCAGGCGGTCAGCCCGGACCTCGTAGCGGTGGTCGGGCCCGATCCCGAGCTGCTGGACGCAGACCCGGATCCCGTCCTCGAACCCGATCGGGTCGGGCAGGTGCCACCGGTAGAGCACGATTTCCCGCGGGTACCCTTCGTTGACCTCGATGTACGGCGCTCCGGCGTACGTCCCGCAGTACGGCCGCTCCCCCAGCGGGCCACCCGGCAGGAACGTGGTGTCCCGGCCGAAGCCCCAGGCGCCGCCGAAATAGTCCTCGGTCCCGGTGTCCACCAGCGTCGGAAACTCGTCCTGGCCGAGGTACACCTTGACCTCGCCCTCCCCCCACCAGCGAGGCGACAGGGCGGTCCAGGTCAGCGACGTGCCGGTGACCAGGCCCGCGCCAGCCGCGGCCAGCAGGGTGAACTCGGCGGTGGCGGGGCCGGCCGGATCGTGCACGGTCCGGGCCCGGAAGCGATATCCGGGCAGGTCAGAAGCATCTAGTTCATCGTAGGTGATCTTGTAGGCGATCACGTCGGCGTCGCTCGGGCCGGTGTTCTCCAGCTCCAGCCGGGCCCCACGCTGGTAGGGCATGGGCCAGGAACTGGAGCAGCCCCGGACCGGCCCGACGTTGACCACCGCCGAGGTCACGGTGTGGCTCTGGCCGGGACCGCCCAGGCAGAAGAAGCTGGCCAGGCCGACGTCGACCGCGGGGTCTCCGCCCTGACCGTCCCACCAGGCCCGCAGGCGGAGATCGCGCAGGTCGGTGACGTTGCTGGTGATGAACAGGTTGGTGATCATCCCGGCCCCGGACAGGTCGGCGATCGTGCGGCGCTGGCCCGCCGGCAGCGAGATGAACGGGCGGACCTTGAACCCGCGGCCGAGGCCGGCCGCCATCGCGCTGTGCGGCAGGCCGGGGTCGCCCGGGTCGGGCACCGCCCGGGCCCCGTGATTCCGCTGGCCGGTCGGGTTCTCGGCCGACACCTGGCGGGTCCGGGCCGGGCGGCGGGCCAGCCGTTCAGTCCAGCCGCCGACCATATCGAAGGTCACGTGGTCCGCTCCCAGGTCACGCCCGGCCACCCCCGGTCGAATCGTTTGCGCGAAACGGTTTTCCGAGGTTAAGGTTCGGCCTAATTGCTGTCAAGGTGTCAGCCTCGTCCCGTCCGGGCGCTTTACCGCCCTGGCCAGCGGCGGGGCGGCCACGGTAAGGAGCTTCGGCCTGGTGCCCACCATTGTCGACGTGGCCCGCATGGCAAACGTTTCAACATCGACGGTCTCGCACGTCGTCAACGGGACCCGGCCGGTCAGCGACCGGACCCGGGCCCGGGTGGAGCAGGCCATCGCCATGACCGGCTACTCCCAGCACGGGCTGGCCCGGGCCCTGCGGCGCAACCGGTCGGACTCGGTCGGCCTGGTCGTCTCCGACACCAGCCAGCACGTGTTCGGCCAGATTGTCGCCGGGGTGGAGAGCGAGGCACGGCAGGCCGGGCTGACCCTGCTGCTGGCCAACTCGGCCGAAGAGCCCACCTACGAACGGGAGTCGGTCCGGACCCTGCTCGACCGCCGGGTCGACGGGCTGCTGCTGGCCCAGGTGGCCGCCTCCGACGCCTCGGTGCTGGCCGCGTGCCGGGCCGCGGACTGCCCGGTGGTCCTCATCGACCGGCTCACCAACCCCGCCTTCGACCAGGTCGGGGTGGAGAACACCGTGGCCATGCAGGCGCTCACCCGGCACCTGATCGAGGTCGGGCAGCGCGACCCGGTGCTGCTGGCCGGCGATCTGGGGGTCAGCACGATCCGGGACCGGGTCCGCGGCTTCGAAGCCGCCATGGCCGAAGCCGGGCTGCGGGTGACCGAGGAGTCCATCGTGTGGACCGGCCGCGGCCTGACCGACGGGCACGACCAGGTGGGTGACCTGCTGGACCGGCGGCGGCCGGGGGCGATCATCGCGGCCAGCGGGCTGATGACGATCGGGGCCCTGCGCGCGTTCCAGCAGCGGCAGCTGGTCATCCCGGATGACCTGGCCTTCGCCAGCTTCGACAGCATCAGCAACGCCCGGTTCATGACGCCCCGGCTGACCAGCGTGGTCCAGCCCGCGGCCGAGATCGGGCGGGAAGCCATGGGCCTGCTGCTGCGGCGGCTGGCCAACCCGGCCGCCGATCCCAAGACCATCCTGATGCAGCCCCGCATCTGGCACGGCACGTCGTGCGGGTGTGACGGCAGCGCGCCCCTGCCGCTCACGTGACCATCCGCGTCCGGCCCGGCCTTGGCTGAGCGGCTCGGTTAGCGTGGGCGGCGAGGAGGTTCGCCGATGAATTCGCCGTTGGTGTCGCTGGGGGTGGGGCATACGGTGCTGGCCGCGCCGATGGCCGGTGGGCCGAGCACGCCGGGGCTGGTGACCGCGGCGGCCGAGTCGGGCAGCCTGGGATTTCTGGCCGGCGGGTACAAGGCGCCGGACCTGCTGACGGCCCAGGTGGCCGAGGTCCGGGGGCGGAGCGGGCCGTTCGGGGTCAACCTGTTCGTGCCCGGCCCGCTGCCGGTGGACCGGGGCGAGTTCGCGCGGTACGCCGCCGCGCTGGCCGGGGAGGCGGAGCGGTACGGGGTCCGGCTGGACCCCGAGCCCGTCGAAGACGACGACGCTTGGGCGGCCAAGGTTGATCTGCTGCTGGCCGACCCGGTGCCGGTGGTCAGCTTCACGTTCGCGTTGCCCGGGACGGCGGTGTTCGAGGCGTTCCGGCGAGCGGGGACGCTGACCGTGCAGACCGTCACCTCGGCGGAGGAGGCGCGGGCGGGCGCGGCGGCCGGGGCCGATCTGCTGGCCGTGCAGGCCAGCGTGGCCGGTGGCCACTCGGCGACCTGGACGCCGCGGCGGATGCCGGACCCGGTGCCGCTGCCGGACCTGGTGGCGGCGGTGCGGGCCGTCACCGACGTGCCGGTCATCGCGGCGGGCGGGCTGTCCACCCCGGTCGAGGTGGCGGCCGCGCTCGGGGCCGGAGCGGTCGCGGTCATGGCCGGCACCGCCCTGCTCCGCAGCGACGAGAGCGGCGCGTCGGCCGTGTACCAGGCCGCGCTGGCCGATCCGGACCGCGGCGATCCGGTGCTCACCCGGGCCTTCAGTGGCCGCCCGGCCCGCGGTCTGCCCAACCGGTTCATCAGCGACTTCGGGTCGCTGGCGCCGTTCGGCTACCCGGCCGTGCACCATCTGACCAGCCCGCTGCGCAAGGCCGCCACCGCGGCCGGCGATCCCGAGCTGGTCAACCTGTGGGCGGGGGCCGGCTACCGCCGGGCCTCGTCGGGCCCGGCCGCCGACATCCTCAGGGAGCTGGCCAGCTTTAGCTGAGGCGGGCGGGTAGCTCACGAAGCGGAGCGTCTGGGCGTCTACCCGGTGATAGACCAACAGTGATCAGCGGAGGTGCCCAGCATGCTTGCCGTTACCCCATCCACCCGGCACGTGGTGATCGACTCCCCCATGGGGCCGCTGACGCTGGTCCGGGACGACGAGGGGATCACGGGCCTGTACTACCCGGGGCACTGGACCCGGCCCGACCCGGCCGGCTTCGGGCCTCGGGTCGAGGTGGCCGACGACCGCGGGTTCGACCCGGCTATCGCCCAGCTGGGTGAGTACTTCGCGGGTGGGCGCAAGGAGTTCGACCTGCCGCTGACCCCGCACGGCAGCCCGGCCGCGCACCGGGTGTGGAAGCTGCTGGCCGAGATCCCCTACGGCCAGACCACCACCTACGGCACCCTGGCCCGGGAGATCGGCGGGGGCACCGGCCCGCGGGCGGTCGGCGGGTTCGTGGCCCACAACCCGCTGTCGATCTTCATCCCCTGCCACCGGGTGGTCGGGTCCACCGGCCGGCTCACCGGTTACGCGGGCGGCCTGGACCGCAAGCAGCACCTGCTGGAGCTGGAAGGGGCGCTGGCTCCCGGGCTCACGGCGGTCACTCCGGTCCGCTGAACACGGTCAGCACCGAGCCGTCCGGGTCGCGTAGCCAGGCGACCTGGAGCCCGGAGGTGTCGGCCGAGATGCCGTCCGCGTCCAGGGTGAAGGGCAGGTCATCGGGGCCGAGGAAGCTGACGCCGCGGGCGCGCAGGTTCCGGACCGTGGCCCGGATGTCATCGACGCGGAAGCTGGCCACCGGCCAGGAGGCCGAGCCGGCGTCGCTGATGCGCGGCAGCAGGTAGGCCACGGACCCGCCGTCGCCCCGGACCAGCCAGCCGCCGGGGGTGGGCTCACCGGCCAGGCCCAGCTGGCCCTGGTAGAACTCGCGGGCCCGGTCCAGGTCGGTCACGGCGATCACGGCTCCGACGTGCATGCCCGCCAGCATTACCCCGGAGACCCGGGCGAAACCCGGGTCCCCGGGCCCCCGGGACCTCACGAACGGGGCCGGCCGGGCGTTTACCTGGTGAGAGCGAAGGCGACCAGAGCGAGGAGCCAGAGATGCCGACCGTTTCCCCGTCCACTCGGCACACGATCATGGACTCGCCGATCGGGCCGCTGACCGTGGTCCGCGACGAGGACGGGATCACCGGGGTGTACTTCCGCCACCACTGGACCCGCCCGGACCCGGCCACGTTCGGGCCGCAGGTGGAGGCGGCCGGGGACGGCGGGTTCGACGCGGTGATCAGCCAGCTGGGTGAGTACCTGGCCGGTGAGCGCCGGGAGTTCGACCTGCCGCTGACCCCGCATGGCGACCCGGTTGCCCAGCGGGTGTGGAAGCTGCTGGCCGAAATCGGTTACGGCCAGACCACCACCTACGGCGCCCTGGCCCGCCAGGTCGGCGGGGACGTCACGGCCCAGGAGATCGGCGGGTTCGTCGGGGCCAACCCGCTGTCCATCCTCATCCCCTGCCACCGGGTGGTCGGGGCCGCGGGCCAGCTGACCGGCTACGCGGGCGGGCTCAAGCGCAAGCAGCACCTGCTCGAGCTGGAGGGGGCCCTCCCGGCCAGCCTGTTCTGAGGGGCGGCCCCACTGGTCGTGGCGGCGAGCGGCCCTACTGCTCGCGGGCGGCGAGCCGGTGGGCGACCTCGGTCCGGACCGTCTCACGCAGCCCGTCGGCGGTGAAGCCGAGGCCGCGCAGGACCTGGGCGGCCCGGCTCGGCTCGACCCGGATCAGCCCCAGCAGCGAGTGTTCGGTGCCGACAAAGTCGTGGCCGAGCTCGGCCGCGGCCCTGATGGCCTGCTCGATGGCCTCCTTGCTCCCGGCCTCGAACGCGATGTGGCCGCGCGGCGCCTTCTTCCCGGCCGGCCGCATCGCGGCCTCGATCGCGTCGACGATCTGCTGCTCCGACTCGGTGCTGGCCATCAGGACCTGGTAGGCCAGGCCGCGCGGCTCGCCGAGCAGGCCGAGCAGCAGGTGATCGGTGCCGATGGCGTCGTGCTTGTGGGTCCGGGCCGCCTCCTGGGCCAGCACGATGCTGTGCCGGTTGAGGTCGGTGTACCGCTCGAACGGAGTGGGTGAGTGGCGTTGCTGGGCGGCCTGCTTGGACACCCCGATGGCGTCGCCGATCTCGCTCCACGACGCCCCGGCCTGCTTGGCCTTGCCCACGTAATGACCCACGAGCTGGTCCCCGAGGTCGGACAGGGTGCGGGCGCGCAGCTGCGCTTCGGTGATGCGGGCCAGGTCGGTGGCTTCGGGGAGATCCGCGTCGAGGCGTTCGATCAGGTCGGTGAGGCTGATGTTGAGTGGGCTCATGCGTCAACCGTAGATTGACGACCGGCCTACCGTCAACCTGAAGTTGACGACAGCGGTCGCGGCTCCTGGCTCTGGCCGGAGCTGGAGCCGGAGCCGGAGCCGGAGCGGTCAGGCGGGGACCACCGCCGAGTAGAGGGCGGTCCAGCAGCTGGGGCAGCAGTACTGGCGGAACACCACCGGATCGTCGACGTAGTCGGTGGCGTCGGCGATGATCTGCGGGCCGGCGTCGGTGGGCGGGCCGTCGTAGCGGGCCACGGCCAGGGATGCTGGGGTGGTGTCGGAGCCGGAGCCCAGGATCTCGCCGCAGTGGCGGCAGGCCACCGACGAGCCATCGGTCCCGGTCACCTGGACCAGGTTGTCGTCCAGGCGGCGGGCCGAGGACAGGTCGGCCCGGCCCAGCGAGTCGCCCGGGTGCTCCGAACGGTCGCGGCGGCGGGCCCGCAGCTGGTCGCGTTCGGCGGTGGTGGCCTCGGTATTGAGGGTGGCGCCCGCCGGGCCGTCCTCGACGACCACGCCGTAGACGGTGCGGGCACCGTCGGGGGTGACCTTCAGCTCGCGGACGTCCCGGGCCACGGCCTCGGGGTCGCGGGTCAGCGGGTCGCCGTAGCCCCCGCCGCCCTGCCAGGTCATGGCGAACACCTCACCCGGGGCCAGGTAGGTACTGGAGTAGTTCTGGCCCGGCTCCAGGCTGTCGCTGACCTCGGAAAGCTCGGAGGGCAGCTGGCCTGCGGCCAGCAGGTCGGCCACCCGGCTCTGCCGGGCCACCACGTCCAGGCCGGTGTTACCGGGGAGGCCGCCGGCCAGGCCGGCGTTCTGGGCCACGGCCTTGCCCGCCGAGGCCAGGATCAGCCCCATGGGCAGGCTGGTGCCGTGCGGGGTGATGGCCACCGACGCCCCCACCCCGCCGCGGTGGCGGCCGGGGCCTCCGCTGTCCGGGACCTCACGGCGCCACAAGGTGAGCACCGGATACAGGAACTCGGTCATCTCCACGTCCGGGATGCGGCCCATGGGGATGCAGAACAGGCCGCCGGTGTCGATCCCGTCGGCCTGCGGCCGGGCCCCGTAGCCGCCCGCCATCGGCTCCATGATGATGTTCAGGAACGGGACCGGCTGCTCACCGCGCTGGTCCAGGCCCGCGATGACCGCGGTGTCCCAGGTCCCGCAGCAGGTGGCTTGGACGTTCTGGCCCAGCTCGAACGACCGGTCCAGCATCTGGGACAGGCACTCGGCGACCAGGCTGCCGGTCAGCCAGGCCGGGCCGATCGGGCCCCGGCTGACCGCGGCCGGGAACGAGGCGTTGTTGAGTGTGCCCTCCTCGGTGATCAGGTCGAAGCAGCGCATCAGGCCGCCGGCCGACCACGGGATGTCGTTGGCCAGGATGGGCAGCAGGGCCAGCATGACCCCGCCGCGCATGCCCGCGTAGGTGCAGTTGATCACCCCGGCCTGGGGGTCGGTGCCGGTGAAGTCGAAGGTCAGCTGGTCGCCGGTCTTGGTCGTGGTCACGGTGATCTTGTGCAGGCCGCGGTCGCCCTCGTGCGACTGGTCCTGGTAGCCGGTGGCCGACCAGGAGCCGTCGGGCAGGCTGGCCAGCTTGCCGCGCAGCCGGGACTCGGCGTCGTTCATCATCCGCTTCATCACGGCCTTGACCGTGTCCGCGCCGTACTGGTCGATGAGGGCGTGGATCCGCTCGCGGCCGACGTTGTTGGCGCCGATCTTGGCCCGCAGGTCCAGGCCGATGAGCATGGGCACCCGCGAGCGGCGCACCCACAGGTCGGCCACGTCCCGCTGGAGCTGGCCGTCCCGGACCACCTTGACCGGCGGGGTCGGCAGCGCCTCGGAGAACACGTCCTGGGCCGCGGGCGAGAACGACCCCAGCCCGGTCCCGCCCAGGTCGGGCTGGTGAGCGATGGCGCTGGTCCAGGCGAACAGCTTCCCGTCGTGGAACACCGGCTGGTAGACGATGACGTCGTTCTGGTGCAGGCCGCCGCCGACCCAGGGGTCGTTGCACAGGAACATGTCGCCCTCGGCGATGCCGGGGTTGGCGGCCCGGTTGCGCAGCGTCCAGTAGATGGCCAGGTCGACCGCGCCGACCAGCATGGTGTTGTAGAGGCCGACCTGCACCTCCTGGCCCAGCTCGTCGCAGAGGGCGAAGTCGAAGTCGTTGGCGTCGGTCACGATCGGCGAGCCGGACATGCGCTTGAGCGCCTCGCCCATCTCGTCGGTGACCGACCACAGCCGGTGCCGGATGACCTCATACGTCAGCGGGTCCAGCGCGTCGACCTGCTCCGGGCTGACCGTGTGGGTGGCCAGCGCCGTGGGCAGCGAGCGGCGCAGTTCCTCGGGATCGACGGGGCGGCTCGAGAAGGCCTCGGAGCCGGGGATGGGCATGCTCACGACGCGCTCCCAGTGGTGGTGGCCTGGATGGACAGGTTGCCGAGCGAGTCCACGGTGGCGATGGCGCCGCCGGGGACGACGACGGTGGTGGTCGGGACCTCGACGATGGCCGGGCCGGTGAGCTGGTGCCCGGCCTGCAGCCGTTGGTAGTCGTAGACCGGGGTGTCCACGTAGCCGTCGGCGGCGTTCAGGCAGACCGGACGGCGGCCCACCCCGGCGTCGGCCGGGTCGGGGGACGCGGCGGTGCCGATCGCAGGCAGGGCCGGGGAGAACGGCAGCACCCCGATCCCGCGGACCCGGAACGTGATGGCCTGGATGCCGGCCTCGCGGAAGCCGGTGTCGGCCCCGAACAGTTCGGCGTAGCGCTGCTCGAACGCGGCCGCCACCGCCTCGATGGCCGCCGGGTCCAGCGGGCCGTCGGCCACCGGGGCGGTGACCTCGGCCAGCTGCATGGTGTAGCGCATGTCGATCTCGCGGTACAGCTCCACCATTTCGAACCGCACGCCCTGCCGGGCCAGGCCCTCGCGGACCAGCTTCTCCAGCTCGGCGAAGTTCTGCTCGGCCCGGGCCGGGTCGAACGGGACCGCGGTCGGGTCGGACAGTTCGGCCGACACCGCGATGTCCGAGGAGGCCAGCCCGAAGGCCGAGAACGCCGAGGCCACCGGGCCGAGCGGCACGATCACCTCGCTGACCCCGACTTCGGCGGCGTACTGGGCGCAGTGGGCCGGCCCGGCCCCGCCGAAGGCGTAGAGCACGAACTCGCGCGGGTCGTGCCCGGCCTCGACCACGGTCTTGCGCAGCAGGTCGCCGGTCTGGGCGTTCTGCACGGCGTAGACGGCGGCCGCGGCCTGCTCCACGGTCAGCCCGAGCGGCTTGGCGATCTGGCTCTCGATCGCCTGCCGGGCCAGCTCCAGCGACAGCGGCTTGCGCCCGCCGAGCAGGCCGCGCTCGGGCAGGATGCCGAGGACCAGGTTCGCGTCGGTGTTGGTCGGCTCGGTGCCGCCGTTGCCGTAGCAGGCCGGTCCGGGCACGGCCTGGGCGCTGCGCGGGCCGACCCGCAGGTTGCCGCCGTTGTCCAGCCAGGCGATGGCGCCGCCGCCGGAGCCGATCGCGTTCACCCGCAGCGTGGGCACGTTGATCGGGTAGTGGTTGATGACCGTGGTGGTGTCGCGGACCGGCTCGCCGTCCACGATCAGGCCGGCCAGGAAGGTGGTCCCGCCGACGTCGGTGGACACGATGTTGCGGTGCCCCAGCTGCTGGCCGAGGGCCACCGATCCGACCACGCCCCCGGTCAGGACCGAGCCGATCGTGCTGATCGCGGTGGCCGGGGCCTCGGCGGCCGCGACCGCGCCGCCGTTGCTCTGCATGACCAGCAGCGGGCCGGCCAGCCGGTTGTCGCGCAGCGAGCCCTCCAGCGAGCTCAGGTAGTCGCGCAGGCCGGGCCCGATCTGGGTGCTCATGATTGTGGTGGCGTTGCGGGCGAACTCCCGGATCCGGGGGCTGACCTCGCTGGACAAGGCCACGAACACGTCCGGGTCCTGCTCGGCGATGAGCTCACGCAGCCGCTGCTCGTGGGCGGGGTTGCGGAACGACCACAGCAGCGACACCGCGATGGCCCGCACCCCGTCGTCGAGCAGGGCGCGGATGGCCTGCCGGGCCTGATCCTCGTCGAGGGCGACGACCACGGCGCCGTCCCGGTCGACGCGCTCGGTGACCTCCAGGGCGTGCCGCTTGGGCAGCAGCCCGTGGTCCTTGGTCTGGCCGAGCACGTTCTGCAGCTCGTCCGGGGAGCGGCCGAGATAGCGGCCCTCCACGTTCATGATGAAGATCGAGTCGCGGTGACCCTTGGTGGTGAGGAAGCCGACCGGCGGCACGTTGCCGGTGACCAGGGCGTTCAGCGACGACGTGGTGCCGTGGGCGATGTGGTGGGTGTCGGCCAGCATGTCCGGCAGCGACCTGCCCAGCTGCTCGGCCAGCAGGGACAGCACGTCCAGCACGCCGCGGGAGTAGTCCGGTGGGGTGGACGGGGACTTCGCGGCCAGCACGGTCCCGGCGTCGTCGTCCAGCACGGCATCGGTGAACGTCCCGCCCACGTCTACGCCGATGACATAGGCCATGGCACACGCTCCTTTACGTAGCACTCCGGGACCGCTAGATTGACGTTAGCGTAGACTATTCTACGCTTGCGACGGAACGTCAAGGCTGGACGCTGGAGGCGCGGATGGAACTACGGCGAGCCGCCGTGCTCGGCGGCGGACCCGGCGGGCTCTACGCCGCCCGGCTGCTCAAGCTCGCCCAGCCCGGCTGCGAGGTCGTGGTCTACGAGCAGGGCGAGCCGGGCAGCACCTTCGGCTTCGGGGTCGGGCTGGCGGCCGGGACCCAGCGCAACCTGGAGGGGGCCGACCCGGACACGCTGCGTGACATCGTGGCCGCAGGCTACCGCCACGACATGACCCTGGAGGCGGGCGGCCGGACGGTCCGGGTCCACAACGACCGGCTCATCGGCATCGCCCGGACCGAGTTGTTGGCCGTGCTCCAGCGGCACGCGGAAAAGGCCGGGGTCCGGCTGGAGTACGGCACCCGGCAACGGGCCGAGGACCTGGACGCCGACCTTGTGGTCGCGGCCGACGGGATCAGCAGCAGCGCCCGCGATCGGGCCAGCCAGGACTTTGGCACCGGCATCGAGACCGGGCGCGGGCTCTACCTGTGGTGCGGCACCGACTTCGCCCTCGACGCCGCGGTGTTCGCGCCGGTCGAGACCGAGCACGGCCCGTTCGTGACCCACGCCTACCCGTACTCGCCGGGGCTGAGCACGTTCCTGATCGAGACCGACGAGGCGACCTGGCGCCGGGCCGGGTTCGACGTCAGCACCAGCCAGACAGCCGGCGATGACTCCGACGAGTTCTCGCTGCGCTACCTGGAACGCGCCTTCGCCGGACCCCTGCGCGGACACCAGCTGATCGGTAACCGGACCCGCTGGACCCGGTTCCGCACCGTGCGCTGCCAGCAATGGTGGTCCGGCCGGACCGTGCTCCTGGGCGACGCCGCCCACACCGCCCACTTCTCCATCGGGTCCGGCACCAAGCTGGCCATGGAGGACGCGATCGGCCTGGTCGAGGCGCTGGAGGCCGAGCCCGACGCCCCGGCCGCGTTCGCTCGCTACCAGGCGGCCCGGCGGCCGGCCGTGGAGCGGATGCAGGAGCTGGCCCGGCGCAGCCAGCTGTGGTGGGAGTCGTTCCCGGCCCGGCTCCAGCTGCCGGCCGAGCAGCTGATGGTGGCCTACATGACCCGGGCCGGGAACGTGGCCCTGGACCGGTTCGCCGCCACCAACCCCGGGGTGGTGGCCGCGGCTCTGGGACAGTTCGCAAGTTCTGGGGCCAGTGATTCTGATGATGCTTCTGGGGTTGATGGGGTGGATGAGGCGCGTGAGGTTGGAGCGCTTGACGGAGCGCCGGACGACATCACCAGCTGGGTCCTCAGCCAGCCACTGGAACACGATGGCCAGAAGTTCCCCAGCCGGGTCCTGGGCCTGGGGGCCACGGCCGGGCTGGTCACCATCAGCGACGAGGTGACCGATCCCCTGGGCCCGGCCGCCGACGCCGTGGTCGAGCGGGCCCGGGCCGCCCGCGCGGCCGGGAGCCCCGGGTTCTGGTTCACCGGGCCGTCCGACCGGCCGGCCGTGCTCACCCGCCTGGACCTGGCCGAACGGGTCCGGACCGAGGTCGGCGGGCTCATCGTGATGGAGGGGCCGTTCGGGCTGCGCGACGACCTGGCCGCCGGGCTGGTCAGCGGCCGGGCCGACCTGATCTGCTACTGCGGGGAGGGCACATGAGCCAGCCAGGCAGCACGAGCCGGTGGGGCGACCGGGTGGTGCCGTACCCCGCGGACCTGGTGCGCCAGTACCGGGACGAAGGGCTGTGGGGCACCCGCACCATCGCCGACGAATTCCACGCCGTGGCGCTGGCGCACCCCGGCCGGGACGCGGTGGTGGCCCGGGACGGGCGGCTGACCTTCCGGGACCTGGACCAGCGCAGCGACCAGCTGGCCGCGGGCCTGGCCGGGCTGGGCCTGGTCCCCGGCGACCCCGTGCTGTTCCAGGTCACCAACGGCCTGGGCGCGGTGCTGGCCTGGTACGGGGTACTCAAGGCGGGCCTGGTCCCGGTGGCCACGCTGGCCGCCCACCGTGGCCACGAGATCGGCGGGATCAGCCGCCGGGTCGGCGCGGTCGCGCACCTGGTCGAGGCGGGCACCGGAAACTTCGACCTGGCCAAGTTCGCTCATGAGCAGCAGCAGGACCACCCCACTCTTCATCAGGTTCTGGTGCTCGATGAGCTGGACGCGCTGGGGGCCAGCGCTGACCCGGCCGCGGCCCGGGCCCTGGTCGAGGAGATCCAGCGCGGGATCGACCCCGACGAGGTGGCGGTGTTCCAGCTGTCGGGCGGGACCACCGGCGTGCCCAAGGTCATCCCCCGGCTGCACGCCGAGTACTGGTACAACGCCGCCGCCTACGCCCGGTCCTGGGGCTGGACCGCGCAGACCCGGGTCGCGCACCTGATCCCGATCATCCATAACGCCGGCATCGTGTGCGCGGTCCACGCCCCGCACAGCGTGGGCGCCTGCCTGCTGCTGAGGACCGCCGACCTGGCCGAGTCGCTGCCGCTGCTGGCCCGGGAACGGGTCACCCACGTGCTCCTCGGCCACGGGCATTTCCGGGCCGTCACCGACCCCGGCTTCCCGGCCGCGGCGGCCGCGCTGACCCAGGTCATCCTGTCCGGGGCCAAGGTCCCGACCGTGCTGTTCGACGATCTGGAACGCCGCGGCCTGTGGTCCGGCCAGCTGTTCGGCATGGGTGAGGGCATGTTCCTCACCACCCCGCCCGGCTCGCCCCGGGCCGCCCGGGCCACCACGGTCGGCACGCCCCTGTCGCCCCGGGACGAGATCCGGATCACCGAGCCCGGCACCGACCTCGAGGTGCCCGACGGCCAGGTCGGCGAGCTGTGCTGCCGCGGCCCGTACACCCTGCGCGGCTACTTCGACGCGCCCGACGTGAACAAGGCGGCGTTCAGCGCCGACGGCTTCTACCGGACCGGGGACCTGGCCACCGTGCGCCGCATCGACGGCGGCCGCTACGTCAGCATCGAAGGCCGGATCAAGGACCTCATCAGCCGGGGCGGGGAGAAGATCAGCGCCGAGGAGGTCGAGTGGCTGCTGCTGCGCCACCCGCGGATCACCGCCACCGCGGTGGTGGCCATGCCGGACCCGCGGCTGGGCGAGCGCACCTGCGCCTACCTGGTGGTCGAGGGTGAGCCGCTGACCCTGGACGACATCCGCCAGCACCTGGCCGACCTGCAGGTGGCCAAGTTCAAGTGGCCGGAGCACATCGAGCACCTGCCCGATCTGCCCCGGACCTCGGTCGGCAAGACCGACAAGAAGCTGCTCCAGACCCAGATCGCCGCGCAGGCCGCGGCCCGCGGAGGTGTTCAGTGACCAGGCAGCGGATCGGGCTGATCGTGCCCAGCTCCAACGTGACCGTGGAGACCGAGGTCCCGGCCCTGCTGGCCCGGCACGAGAGCGCTGAGTTCTCGTTCCACGCCAGCCGGATGCGGATGGCCCAGGTCTCCCCGGAGGAACTCCGGGCCATGAACGCCCAGCGGGAACGCTGCGTCGGCGAACTGGCCGACGCTCACGTCGACGCGCTGCTCTACGCCTGCCTGGTCGCGGTCATGGCCCAGGGGCCGGGCGAGCACCGGCGCACCGAGGACGCGGTCACCGCCCGGCTGGCCGAAGCCGGGCAGGCGCCGGCCGTGCTGTCCAGCGCGGGCGCGCTGGTCGAAGGCCTGCGGGCCCTGGGCGCGGCCCGGATCGCCCTGGTCACGCCCTACCTGCGCCCGCTGGCCGAGCAGGTGGTCGGGTACCTGGAGGCGGAGGGCTTCGAGGTGACCGACTGGGCCGCGCTCGAGGTCGGCGACAACGTCGCCGTCGGCGGCATCCCCGGCGACCAGGTGCTGGCCGCCGCCCGCGGCCTGGACCTGTCCCGGGCCGACGCGCTGGTCATCTCGGCCTGCGTGCAGATGCCGTCGCTGCCGCTGATCGGGCCGGCCGAGCGAGAGTTCGGCCTGCCGGTGCTGTCGGCGGCCACCGCGGGCGCCTACGCGCTGCTCCGGCACCTGGACCTGCCGCCGGTGCTGCCGGGGGCCGGGCAACTGCTGGCCGGCTCGGCGGCCCGGCCGCCTCTACAATCGCGGTCATGACCACCAGCTCCGCACGAAACGCCGGGCCGCGGACCGGCACGGCCCGCCGCGAGCTGGTCGAGAACGAGATCTACGAGCACGCGATCCGGCTGTTCGCCGAGCGCGGCTTCGCCGGCACCAGCCTGCAGGACATCGCCGACGCCCTCGGCATCACCCGCCCGGCCCTCTACTACTACGTCAAGAGCAAGGACGAGCTGCTGGCCAAGCTGGCCGCCGACGTGGCCGGCGGCTCGGCGGCCCAGATCACCGAGATCGCCCAGCGCACCGACCTGGACCCCGTGGGCAAGCTGCGGGAGATCGTCCGCGAGAACGTGCTCCGCCAGGCCCACCAGCCGGAGCGGTTCCGGCTGATGATCCGGTCCGAGGCCGAGCTGCCGCCCGAGTTGTCGCGCACCTACGCGGCCAGCCGCCGGGCCGTGCTGGCCGCGATCACCGGGGTCATCGAGGACGGGATCCGGGCCGGCCGGTTCCGGCCGGTCGACGCCCGGGTGGCCGCGCTCGGCGTGATCGGCATGGGCAACTGGGTGGCCTGGTGGTTCAGGCCCGGCCACGACCAGGCCGAGGCCGACGCCGACCAGCTGGCCGAGATGGCCATCGCGGCCCTGCTGCGGCCCGATGGCCGGGTCCCGGACGACGATGGCCCGGCCGCGGCCCTGAAGATGCTCCGCCAGGACATCGACCACCTCGAGCGGCTGCTCGGATCCTGACCCGATTCCCGGCCCGGCACGCCGTCCTCTGACTCAGCCGTCAAACTATTGACACAATAGTAAGCCCGTCGTACTGTCGGACTCAGGGGACAGACCTTCGATATCAAAAGGAGGCTCGGCATGACCGGACAGGATCATCGGGTGCAGGGCGTCGACCACGCCGCGTTTCCGACGTTCGATCCGGCCGGGACCGTGCGGTTCTACCGGGACGTCCTCGGTTTCCCGGTCGTGCACTCGATCTGCGCGGCGGGCTGGGGGCCGGAGGATCACCCCGACTTCATCCACTTCTTCTTCGACATCGGCAACGACGACCGGCTGGCGTTCTTCTACTACTTCGGGACCACGCCGTGGAACGAGACCGGTCGCGGTGACGCCTACGCCTCGTTCGGCCCGGAGGTGCCGGAGTACTTCATCCGCTCCCGGCACCTGGCCATTCACGTGGACAGCTACGAGGACCTGATGGAGTACCGCCGCCGCCTGGACGATTCGCAGTGGCCGGTGGAGATGCAGATCCAGCACGAGACCATCGAGTCGATCTACACCCACGACCCCAACGGCTACATGATCGAGCTGACCCGGGCCATGCGGCCGGTCACGCCCCAGGAAGACCTGGACGCCAACCTGACCATCGACGCCCTGCTGGACGTGGTGGCCGAGCCGGACCCGTCGTTCGGCAAGTTGCTGGCCCGCAAGGCCGAGCTGATCGTGCAGCGGGCCGCCGACTGGGAGCTCACGCACGCGGGCGAGACGGCTGGGTCGTGACCGCGCTCTACGTGCTGGACGTGCCCGAGAACACCCCGCTGGCCAAGGTCGCGGGCGAGGACCCCACGGTCACGGTGGGCAAGATCGGGCCCTACTTCGAGATCACCGCGGCCGGCCCGATCGTGATCGACCGCCGGGCCACCGGCTGCCGGCACGCGGTCTGGTACAGCTCGGTGGCCGGGGTGGCCCCCGGCAGCCAGATCGTCCAGCACGACAAGAACGCGCTGCGGGTGGAGCCGGTTTGAGTTCCCCGGAGCGGCTGGGGGCCGGGCGGTACCTGGCCGCCGGGGAGCGGCCCGCCGTCACCACCACCTCGGTGCACGAGCTGACCACCGCCGACGGAGCCACCGTGCGCGGGGTGCTGGCCACCGTGCCCGGCGCCCGCACCGTGGTCTGCCTCATGCACCCCCGCCAGGACCTCACCCACCACCCGCTGGTCCCGCCGCTGCTGCGGGCCGGGGCGGCGGTGTGGACCCAGCACACCCGGTCGGTCAACAACGACCTGTCCCTGCTGCACGAGCAGGCCCTGCTCGACGTGGCGGCCGGCCTGGTCTTCCTGCGCGAGCAGGGTTTCGCCTCGCTGGTCACCCTGGGCCACTCCGGCGGCGGGCCGCTGTTCGCCTACTACCTGGAACAGGCCGGGCTGCCCGCCGGCCAGCGGGTAACGGCCACGCCGGGCGGACGGCCGGTGCCGCTGGCCGAGGCGGACATGCCGGTGGCCGACGGAGCGGTGTTCCTGGCGCCGCATCCCGGGCAGGGCAGACTGCTGCTCGGCTGCATCGACCCGTCGGTGGCCGACGAGCAGGACCCGATGTCGGTGGTGCCCGGCCTCGACCCGTACGACCCGGCCAACGGGTTCGCCGAGCCGCCTCAGGGCTCGGCCTACCCGGCCGACTTCCTGGCCCGCTACCGGGCCGCCCAGCGGGACCGGGTCGCTCGGCTGGACGCGGTGGCCCGATCGGCGCTGGCCGGTTCGGGGAGGGCTCGGCGGGCCTTCAAGGAGAGCGGGCGCGCGGCCGACCGCCGGCGCTCGCTGGCGCCCCGGATCATGACCGTATTCCGCACCGACGCCGACCCACGCACGATCGACCCTTCTATTGATCCGAATGACCGTCCGTACGGGTCCCTGTTCGGCCGGCGCCCCGATCTGATCAACTACGGGCTGGTCGGGTTCGGGCGGCTCAGCACCCCCGAGGCGTGGCTGTCGACCTGGTCCGGCCTGAGCTCGCGCGCGGACTTCGTCCGGTGCGCGCCCGGCGTCACCGTGCCGACCCTGTTCATCGAGCTCACCGGCGACCAGGCCGCGTTCCCGGCCGACTC
>DASXJM010000272.1:0-2657 GCA_036497405.1 Streptosporangiaceae bacterium
CGGCTGCGGGCCTCCTGGAAGCAGCGCGGGGCCAGCGAAGCCGAGCTGACCTGGATCGACGACGTGCTCGACCCGGACACGCTGACCATCGGGTTCGCCCGCCGGGTGCCGTCCTACAAGCGGCTCACGCTGATGCTGCACAACGCCGACCGGCTCTGTGAGCTGCTGCTGGACGCCGAGCGCCCGATCCAGATCATCATCGCGGGCAAGGCCCACCCGGCCGACGAGGGCGGCAAGCGGCTGATCCAGCAGATGGTCCGGTTCACCGACGACCCCCGGGTCCGGGGCCGCATCGTGTTCCTCCCCGACTACGACATGGAGATGGCCCGCTCCCTGGTCGGCGGCTGCGACGTCTGGCTGAACAACCCGCTCCGGCCGCTGGAGGCCTGCGGCACGTCCGGCATGAAGGCCGCCCTGAACGGCGGGCTGAACCTGTCGGTGCGGGACGGCTGGTGGGACGAGTGGTTCGACGGCGCCAACGGCTGGGAGATCCCGTCCGCCGACGGCGTGCAGGACCAGGACCGCCGCGACGAGCTGGAGGCCTCGGCCCTGTACGAGCTGCTGGAGAACTCGGTGGCGCCGCTGTTCTACGACACCGGCGACGACGGGGTGCCCACCGGCTGGGTGGAGATGATCCGGCACACGCTGCGGGTCCTGGGTCCGCGGACCCCGGCCGAGCGGATGGTCCGCGAGTACGTGACCACCCTGTACGCCCCGGCCACCGCCGCGGGCCGGGCGCTGGCCGACGGTGGCTCCTACCAGTCGGCCCGGGACCTGGCCGCCTGGAAGCGCCGGGTCGAGCTGGCCTGGCCGTTCGTGCGCATCGACCACGTCGAGGCCGACGCCGGTGAGCCCCAGCTGGGCTCGCCGCTCACCATCCGGGCCGCGGTGGCCCTGGGCGAGCTGGCCCCGGACGACGTGTGCGTCGAGGTCGTCTACGGCCAGGCCACCGAGGACGACGACCTGGTCGACCCGGCCTACCTGGCCCTGGCCATCGACCCGGCGGCTCCGGCGGCCGGGCACGATGGTGACGGGGCCACGGTCCGCTACTCGGGCACGATCGAGCTGGCCCAGCCCGGGTCGTTCGGTTACACCGTCCGGGTCCTGCCCAGGCACCCGCTGCTGGCCAGCCGGGCCGAGCTGGGCCTGGTCACCGCGCCGGAGGCCCCGGCCGGGATGACCAACGGCGACCTGCGCTGAGGCCCGGGCGCTGAGCCCGGGGGTGCCGGGCTCGCGCCGGGCTGAGAGGCTGTAACCCGGTAACAGCGCGCGAGCCAAGGAGGTACTCATGGGTGAGTTCGTCCGCGTGGAGACCGAGGGTGGCATCGCCACCATCCGGCTGGACCGGCCGAAAATGAACGCGCTCAACGGCCAGGTCCAGAACGAGATCGGCGCCGCCGCGGCCGAGGTCAGCGCGGACCCGGCCGTCCACGCCGTGATCCTCTACGGCGGCGAGCGCATCTTCGCGGCCGGGGCCGACGTCAAGGAGATGTCCGAGGCCGGCCCGGGCCGGATCATGGAGCTGGCCGCGGGCATCCAGACCGCGTTCAAGGCCGTGGCCCGCATCCCCAAGCCGGTGGTGGCGGCCATCACCGGCTACGCGCTGGGCGGCGGCCTGGAACTGGCCCTGTGCGCCGACTTCCGCGTCATGGGCGAGAACGCCCAGGTCGGCCAGCCCGAGATCCTGCTCGGCATCATCCCCGGGGCCGGTGGCACCCAGCGCCTGCCCCGGCTGGTCGGCGTGTCCAAGGCCAAGGACCTAGTCTACAGCGGCCGGTTCCTGAACGCCACCGAGGCCCTGGCCATCGGCCTGGCCGACCTGGTGGTGGACGACGCCGACGTGTACACCGCCGCCCAGAACATGGCGGCCCGCTACGTGAACGGGGCCCCACTGGCCCTGCGCGCGGCCAAGCAGGCCGTCGACGCCGGGATGGGCGTGGACCTGGACGACGGCCTGGAGATCGAGCGGCTGCACTTCACCGGCCTGTTCGCCACCGAGGACGCCGAGGCCGGGCTGCAGAGCTTCCTGGCGAACGGCCCCGGAAAGGCGACGTTCAGTGGGAAGTGAGCTTGAGCCTTCTTCGGACTCCGGGGTTGACCTGGACATGGTCACGGCCGCGCTGCGAGCCGACAGCGCCGATGTGGCCGTCTACGCCCGGGTGCTCACCCAGTCCCTGAGCGAGGCCCTGCCCCCGGGCACCGTCCTGGTCGACCGCGACCGCTCGGTGTCGGACCGGATGAAAGGCCGCCCGGGTACGGTGACCAAGATCGTGGTCCGCCTGGACGAGCAGGTCCTCAGCCTCAGCGTCCAGCGCGGCCAGCCCGCCGCCGAGATTTGCCGCGAGGTGCGCGGGGTGGTCCTGTCCCGGACCCCGGTCCCGCTCGGTGACTGGATCAACGCCCTGGCCAGCGCTCTGGTCACCCAGGCCGAACACAACGCCGCCGCCGCCCAGGCCCTCCGCAAACTGGTGGCGGGTAGCTAGGCCGTGCGCCACTCGTATCGCTCGGCGCTGGTGACCGGCGCGTCCAGTGGCATCGGGGCCAGCTTCGCCCGGCGGCTGGCGGCCGGCGGCTGTGGCCTGGTCCTGGTCGCCCGGCGCGAGGAACGGCTGGCCGCGCTGGCCGAAGACCTGCGCCGCTGGCACGACGTCGACGTC
>DASXJM010000273.1:0-4720 GCA_036497405.1 Streptosporangiaceae bacterium
CCCGAAGGTCGCTGACCAGGGGTTTGAAATGGGGACGCAGGCTACCTCCAATCCCAAGTAGACTCAGACACAGGCCGTCAGTGGGGCGCAAGCTTCCCCGGCGGCCAAATCGCGCGCCCGCATGCCTTCCCGGGATCTTTCCCGATGGTGCGCACCGCTCGGTCTGTGAGCCTGACCAGGCTCGCCGCAGGTGCGTACGGGTGCCAGGAATCAACCGAGTAGCGTCGCGCTCTGGTGCGGCGTGAGAACCGAAAGGACCACCGGCATGGCCGCGGTCGTCACCATGAGGCAGCTCCTTGAGAGCGGCGTGCACTTTGGGCACCAGACCCGTCGCTGGAACCCGAAGATGAAGCGCTACATCTTCACCGAGCGCAATGGCATCTACATCATCGACCTCCAGCAGTCCCTGGACTACATCGACCGGGCGTACGAGTTCATCAAGGAGACGGTCGCCCACGGCGGCACGATCCTGTACGTCGGGACCAAGAAGCAGGCCCAGGAGGTCATCGCCGAGCAGGCGGGCCGGGTCGGGATGCCCTACGTCAACCAGCGCTGGCTGGGTGGCATGCTGACCAACTTCTCCACCGTGTTCAAGCGTCTCCAGCGGCTCAAGGAGCTGGAGGAGATCGACTTCAGCGACGTGGCCGGCTCGGGCATGACCAAGCGTGAGCTGCTGCAGATGCGGCGCGAGCGCGACAAGCTCGACCGCACCCTGGGCGGCATCCGCCACATGTCCAAGGTGCCGAGCGCGGTGTGGATCATCGACACCAAGAAGGAGCACATCGCAGTGGCCGAGGCCCGCAAGCTGGGCATCCCGGTCGTCGCGATCCTCGACACCAACTGCGACCCCGACGAGGTCAACTACCCGATCCCCGGGAATGACGACGCCATCCGCAGCGTTGCGCTCCTGACCCGGGTGGTGGCCGACGCCGTGGCCGACGGGCTGATGTCCCGGTCCGGCGCCGGTGAGGGCGACGAGAAGCCCTCCACCGACGGCGTGGGCGGCGAAGAGCCGCTGGCCGAGTGGGAGCGGGAACTGGCCCAGAACGAGGGTGCTCCGGCCCAGATCGAGGCCACCGACGGCGAGGCTCCGGTCATCACCGAGGTCGCCGCCGCCAATGGCACCCAGGCTGAGGCCGCTCCGGCTGAGGCCACGCAGTCCGAAGTCGCGCAGGCTGAAGTCGCCCACGAAGAGGCGGCCCCGGCCGCGGTGGCCACCGAGGCTCCGGCCGAGGCAGCCGCCCCGGCCACCGAAGCCCCTGCCGAGGCCCCGGCCACCGAGGAAGCCCCGGCTGAGGCTCCGGCCGAGCCGGTGGCCGCGGCCGCCCAGGCCGAGACCGCGGGCGACTCCGCCGAGTAAGCCCGAGCTGAGCCGAACCGAGACGAGACCGACGGCAGCACCCGGTGCCATCGGCACCGGGTGCCGCCGCACGTAAGGGGCGGGAACGCGCCGGGAACACCCCGGGCGCGGCCGCCCCGCAGCAGACATTTGAGAGCACGAGAGTGAGAGACGAGGGACATGGCCAACTTCACCGCCGCTGAGGTCAAGAAGCTTCGTGACCAGACCGGCGCCGGCATGATGGATTGCAAGAAGGCGCTGGAAGAGGCCGACGGCAACATCGAGGCGGCCGTCGAGGTCCTGCGCCTGAAGGGCGCCAAGGACGCCGGCAAGCGCGCCACCCGGACCGCGGCCAACGGCCTGGTCGTGGCCGAACTGTCCGGCCACACGGCCGGCGTGCTGGTCGAGCTGAACTGCGAGACCGACTTCGTGGCCAAGACCGAAGTGTTCCAGCAGGTGGCCAGCGAGATCGCCCAGGCCGCCCTGGCCAGCGGGGCCGCTGACCGGCTGGCCCTGCTGAGCACCGAGGTACGCCCGGGCCACACCGCCGAGCAGGCCATCGAGGAGGCCAGCGCCTCCCTGAAGGAGAAGCTGGAGCTGGGCCGCTTCGCCCGCTTCGAGGGCGGCTACGTGACCAGCTACCTGCACCGCTCCGACGCGGCCCTGCCCCCGACCCTGGGTGTGCTCATCCAGATCGAGCAGGACAACGCCGACGTGGCCAAGGACCTGGCTCAGCAGGTCGCGGCCATGCGCCCGCTCTACACCACGCGGGACGAGGTCCCGGCCGAAGAGGTCGAGAAGGAGCGCCGGATCGCGGAGCAGATCACCCGCGACGAGGGCAAGCCCGAAAAGGCGATCCCCAAGATCGTCGAGGGCCGGGTCAACTCCTACTTCAAGGACGTGGTGCTCACCGAGCAGCCGTTCGTCAAGGAGCAGAAGAAGACCATCAAGCAGGTCCTGGCCGAGGCCGACGTGACCGTTAACGGTTTCGCCCGGTTCCAGGTCGGGCAGGCGTAATTGCCAAGGCCGGCGGGCCTCGCCCGCCGGCCTTTCGTCATCACAACCAGAGACGCACGGGGCCAGCAAGTCACACCAGCCAGGCCACCAGCCAAGTCAGTGGAGGAGGTCGCCCGGTGTATGGCTACGAGGAGACGATCACTGTGACCGAGAACGTCACCGTGACCAGCGGGGACCGGGGGGTCTTCCATCCGCCGTGGCACCGGGTGGTGGTCAAGCTCTCCGGTGAGGCCTTCGCGGGCAAGGAGTCGCTGGGCATCTCCCCGGACGCGGTCGCCCACATCGCGGCCGAGGTCGTGTCCGCGGTCAAGGAAGGCGTCGAGGTCGCGGCGGTGGTTGGCGGCGGCAACATGTTCCGCGGCCAGTCCCTGTCCGAACGCGGCATCGACCGGTCCCGGGCCGACTACATGGGCATGCTGGGCACGGTCATCAACTGCCTGGCCCTCCAGGACGTGCTGGAGAAGATGGGCGTCGACACCCGGGTCCAGACCGCGATCACCATGGGCCAGGTGGCCGAGCCCTACATCCCCCGCAAGGCCATCCGGCACCTGGAAAAGGGCCGGGTCGTGATCTTCGGGGCCGGGCTGGGCGCGCCGTTCTTCTCCACCGACACCTCCGCCGCCCAGCGGGCGCTGGAGATCGGTGCCGAAGCCGTGCTCAAGGGCACCGCGGTCGACGGGGTGTACGACTCCGACCCGCGCAAGAACCCGGACGCCAAGCGGTTCGACAAGGTCGATTACAGCGAGGTGCTGGCCCGCGGCTTGAAGGTCATGGACGCCACCGCGGTCAGCCTGTGCATGGACAACGGCCTGCCGATAGTGGTGTTTGACCTGATGGGGCAGGGCAACGTGGTCCGGGCCATCCACGGCGAAAAAGTCGGCACTTTGGTCTGCGCTGCGGACCGGTAACCTCACGTTTACCCGGATAACGTGGGCCCTGGACAATGAGCCCGCTGTCATTGGAGCCGAAATGATCGACGACACCCTCCTCGACACCGAGGAAAAGATGGACAAGGCGGTCGCGGTCGCCAAGGAAGAGTTCGGCGCGATCCGCACCGGCCGGGCCCACCCGAGCATGTTCAACAAGCTCACGGCCGAGTATTACGGCACCCAGACCCCGCTGAACCAGCTGGCCTCATTCAACCTGCCCGAGCCGCGGATGGTCATTGTCCAGCCGTTCGACAAGTCGTCGATGGGCGCCATCGAGCGCTCGATCCGCGACAGTGACCTGGGCGTCAACCCGACCAACGACGGTGCCGTCATCCGGGTCGTCTTCCCTGACCTGACCGAGGAACGCCGCAAGGAATACATCAAGGTGGCCCGGCACAAGGCCGAGGACAGCCGGATCTCGATCCGCAACATCCGGCGGCACGGCAAGGACGCCATCGACAAGATGGTCAAGCAGGGCGAGGCCGGGGAGGACGAGGGTCGCCGCGCCAACCATGAACTCGACAACCTGACCAAGAACTACGTCGACCAGGTGGACGAGCTGCTCAAGCACAAGGAAACCGAGCTTCTCGAGGTCTGAGTGGATGCGGACCTGACGCCAGGAACGGACGCGCCCCCCCAGCGTTCCGAGCCACCCCCGCCCGCCGAAGAGCCCAAGCCCTCCGGGCCGACCAGGTCGGGACGGAACCTCCCGGTCGCGGCCGCGGTCGGAGTGGTGCTCGGTGGCCTGGTCATCGCCACCTTGTTCACGGTCAAGGCGACCTTTCTCATCTTCATGGGCGCCGCCATTGGCGTGGCATTGTGGGAAATCACCCGCGCCCTGCGCGGGGCCGGTATCTCGGTGCCCGCCATTCCCGTTGCCGCCGCCGGTCTCGGCATGTGGCTGTCCGAGTACTGGTGGAACAGCCGGGCCGTGCTGGCTTTCGGCGTCCTCGGCGTGGTCGCCATTCTCGCCGTCCGCCTGATCCGTGGCCCCGACGGTTATCTGCGCGACGTTTCGGCCGGCGTTTTCGTGCTCGGCTACCTGCCGTTTCCGGCCTTGTTCGTGGTGGCCATGCTGGCCGCCCCCGACGGTGCCCGCCGTGTGCTCATCTTCGTGGTGCTGACCGTCTGCGTCGACATCGGCGGCTACTTCGCGGGCAGCACGCTCGGCCGCCACCCGATGGCCCAGCTCATCAGCCCCAGCAAGACCTGGGAGGGCCTGGCCGGATCGGTGCTGGCCTGCCTGGTCGCCGGGGCCATCCTGGTCCCGTGGCTACTGCACGGCCACGTCTGGCAGGGCCTGCTGACCGGCGCCGCCACCGGCGTCGCCGCCGTCGTGGGCGATCTCGCCGAGTCCGCCCTCAAGCGCGACCTCAAGATCAAGGACATGGGCTCCATCCTCCCCGGCCACGGCGGCATCATGGACCGCCTGGAC
>DASXJM010000274.1:0-6191 GCA_036497405.1 Streptosporangiaceae bacterium
ACGGCAAGATCGTGATCGGCAACGACGGCGGCGTGTACAGCCGGCCGCTGGCGGACGACCAGCAGTACGGCGACTGGACCGACCTGAACGCCACCCTGCGCAACTGGCAGTACTACGACGCCCGGGCCGGGAAGATCGGCCAGGCCACCGCGGTGTGGGGCGGCCTGCAGGACAACGGCACGTCCGTGCTCATCCAGGGTCGCAGCCAGATGGCCGAGCCGGCCGGTGGTGACGGCTTCTACGTCATCGTCGACCCGCGCAACGCCAACCGGATGGTCGGCGAGTACACCGAGGGCGCCATGTACTCCTCCACCGACGGCGGTCACACGTTCGCCGACTTCGTAAGCCCGACCTGCGCGGCCCAGGACACGGTGGGGGTCCCCGAGATCCCGGGCTGCGATCCCGGGGCCCGGTTCGTGACCCCGCTGGACCCGGACCAGCAGAACACCAACGTGTGGCTGACCGGCGGCCAGTACGTGTGGGTGAGCAAGGACGGCTGGAACACCAGCTGCACCGCCTCGGCCTGCTCCTGGAAGAACGTCTACGACACCGGGACCGGCAACGCGGTGACCGCGCTCTCCTCCACCGGTGGCGGCAAGGTCATCTACGCGGCCTGGGTGGCCAACGGCGGCAACCCCGGATCGTCGTTCGCGTCCGGTATCGCCACCAACTACGGCGGCCGCTGGCACGAGGTGAACACGTCCGGCCTGCCCAACCGGTACATCGCCGGCGTCACCGTGGACCCGGCCAACCCGGCCCACGCCTACGCCGTCTTCAACGGCTACTCGCGCCGGTTCATCCCCGGTGGCGGCGTGGGCCATGTGTTCGAGACGTACAACGGCGGGAAATCCTGGACCGACATCTCGGCCAACCTGCCCGACATCGCCTCCGATGCCCTGGTCATCAGCCATGGCCAGCTGGCGCTGGGCACTGACGCCGGGGTGTTCACCGCCCGCGAGGGCCGTGGGCGGTCCACCCGTTGGTCCCGGCTGGGCTACGGGCTGCCGAACGCGGCCGTGGACGACCTGACGCCAGGGCCGGACGGCTACGTCTACGCCGCCACCCACGGCCGGGGGGTGTGGCGGATCAGGTTCTGAGGTTCTGATCACGGGGATCCGGGGGTGGGCCGGCGGCCTGCCCCCGGATTCTGGTTTGCGCGTCAGCCGCGGGCGGGCTCGGCCTGGATCGCGGCCAGGTAGCGGGTGATGGCGTCGCGGTTGCGGGCCAGGCACTGGATGCGGGCGTCCAGCTGGTCACGGCGGCTCTGGAGGGCGGCCAGCAGCTCGGGGGCCGGGTCGCGGACGCGGATGGTGGCCGGGTCCTCCAGACAGGGCAGGATCTCCCGGATGATGGCGGTGGGCACGCCCGCGTCGATGAGGCCGCGGATCTGCAGGACCCGGGGCACGTCGTCGGGCTCGTAGTCCCGGTAGCCGTTGGCGGCCCGGCCCGGGCGGAGCAGGCCCTGATCCTCGTAGTAGCGCAGTAGCCGGGCGGGGACCTCGGTGCGGGTGGCCAGTTCCCCGATCTGCATCCCGTTCACCTCCTCGCTCTCCCCTGGGCTTTCCTTGACATCAGTGTGAGGGTTTCAGGCTGGTCTGGTGATCATTCTCGCGGTGGTGGCGCTGGCCCAGTTCCTGATCGCGCTGGACTACTCCATCGTGTACCTGGCCCTGCCCAGCATGGCCCGGGGCCTGGACCTGACCCCGGCGCTGGCTCCGTGGGTGGTGAGCGCGTACGCGGTGCTGTTCGCCGGGTTCCTGGTCGTCGGGGGCCGGCTGACCGACCGGTTCGGGGCCGCGCGGATGTTCGTGCTGGCCATCGCGGTGTTCGGGATGGCCAGCGGAGCCGGGGCGGCGGCCGGGAACGCCGGGATGCTGCTGGCCGCCCGGGGAGTGCAGGGACTCGCGGCCGCGCTGCTGCAGCCCGCGGTGCTGGGCCTGATCGGGACCACCTTCCCAGCCGGGCCGGCCCGCTCCCGGGCGCTGGCCACCTGGTCCGCGGTCGGGGCGGGCGGGCTGGCCGCCGGGGTGCTGCTCGGCGGCCTGCTCACCGCGGTCTCGTGGCGGCTCACGCTGCTGGTCAACGTGCCACCGGCCGCGGTCTGCGCGGTAATGGTGGCCTGGTGGCGGGGCCGTCCGGGCCGGCCGGGTGATGGGGCTGGCGCGGGCCGGGCGGACGGGCGCATTCCGGTGGCGGCGTCGGCGCTCAGCACCGGGGCCGCGGTCACCCTGGTGCTGGGCCTGACCTTCGGCACGGCCCAGGGCTGGGGGTCCGGGCCGGCCCTGGGCAGCCTGGCCGCGGCGGCGGGGCTCGGTCTCTGGTTCGGCCGCCGCGAGCGGTCGGCGGACAGCCCGCTGATCGGGCCGGCGCTGCGGCGGATCGGGTCGCTGCGGGCTGGGGCGGCCGCCGCCGCGCTGTACATGGCCAGCGTTGGATCGGAGTTCTACCTGGTCACGCTGCTGTTGCAGACGATGCGGCACGAATCGCCGGTGCGGGCCGGGCTGGCCTTCCTGCCGCTGGCGCTGTGCGTGACCGTGGGCGCCACCGGCACCGGCCGGCTGGTCCGGCGGCTGGGGGTGACCCGGACGCTGGCGACCGGGTTCGGCCTGGCCGTGGCCGGGCTGGGCTGGCTGGCCTGGGCGGCGGTCGCGCTGCAGGCCGACTACCTGCGGGGCGTCCTGCCCGGCCTGCTGGTCAGCGGGGTGGGCCACGGCCTCATCTACACGGCCACGTTCATCCTGGGCACCCGGGACGTGCCCGCCCGGCAGCAGGGCACGGCCAGCGCGCTGCTGACCACCGCCCAGTATCTGGCGGGCGCGGTCACGCTGGCGGTGCTGACGCTGGTGCTGGGGCGGGTGGCCGGGTACGCGGGGTTCGGGGTGGCCTTCGCGGTGACGGCGGCCGCGGCGGCGGGGGGTGGGGTGGTCGCGGGTGCGGCCGGGGTGGGCGGGGTGGCCGGGACGCCGGGTGCGGCCCGGGGCGGGGTTACTGCACCAGCAGCGGCCGCATCATCATGTGGTCCTCGTGATGCAGGATGTGGCAGTGCCACACGTAGTGGCCGGCCCGGTCGAAGTTGGCGATGAACCGGGTCACCTCGCCCGGGTAGCAGATCACCGTGTCCTTGCGGCCGACCTCGTACAGCTCAGGTGGCCGCGGGGTGCCGGTCCCGGTGATGGTGATCATGGCGCCGGTCCCGCCGTCGGACATCGGCATGGGCATCGAGGTGTAGGTGAACGAGGCCCGGTCCAGCACCTGGAAGTCGACCAGGTGCAGGTGGATCGGGTGGGCCACCGGCCCGGTGTTGTAGAACTCCCAGATCTCGGTGGTGCCCTTGCTGACGACTTCGGTCACCGGGTCGTCCCACATGGCGGTGCCCTCGGCCAGCGAGCCGAGCATCTCCATGCCCCGGCCCTGGCCGTCGGTGCCGTGGAAGGCCATGACCCCGCGGGTCCTGGTGGTGCTCAGTTTCGGGAGGGCGGGGCCCAGGGGCGTGCCCGCGGCCACGGTCGCGTTCTTCACGCGAGACAGCGGGCGGCTGACCCGGAACTGCATCAGCTTGCCGGTCGAGTCCGGGTTGGTCGGGCGGCCCAGGGCCGGGTCGGTGGGCCGGTTGGTGACCACGGTGGTGGGGCCGGTGCCGGTGCCGAAGCCGCGGAAGGCCCCGTCGGTGCTGTTGTTGAGCACGGTCACGGTGGCGCCGGCCATGCCGGTGAAGTCGAGCACGATGTCGTAGCGCTCCCCCGGCGCGAACGGCAGCCGCTCGACCTCGACCGCGGCGGGCAGCAGGCCGAGCTCGGTGCCGACGACCAGGATGCCGCCGCCCGTGTCCAGCTGGAGCACGTAGAACCGGGAGTCGGAGCCGTTCAGCAGCCGGAACCGGTACTTGCGGGGCTCGACGTCCATGACCGGCCAGGGCGTCCCGTTGACCATCATGAAGTCACAGTCGATGGAGGCTTCGATCCCGTCGTCGGGGTCGGCGGTGACCTCCATGTACAGCTGGCCGTCGTCGGTGAACCAGCGGTCCTGCATTACCAGCTCGGTCTGGTACGGCGTCGCGGGCAGCACGCTCTTGAGGGTGAGCAGGTCCTCGGTGGTGTCGTGCAGCAGGTACATCCCGGCCAGGCCGGCGAACACGTTCAGCCGGGTGATGCCCAGGGTGTGGTCGTGGTACCACAGCGTGCCGCCGACCTGGCTGTTGTCGAACGTGTAGGTCTGCTTGCGCCAGTAGTCGCCGCGATGACCGGACTGGGTGAACCAGGCTTCGGGATAACCGTCGCTCTCCCACTCGGTGTGGCCACCGTGCAGGTGCGGGACGACCGGGATCTCCCCGGCCGGCAGGGCCATGACCGTCGGGTCCAGCAGCGTGTCGTCGACCGGCAGCAGGTGGCCGCCCTGAGCCAGGTTCAGTGAGCCCTGGGGAAGCTGATTGCGCCAGGTCACGTAGGCCGGCCAGTGGGACCGGGCGGTGATGGTCGGTCCGGGCCAGGATGGTTTCCCGCCCGCGGGGGCGTAGCCGTAGAGCGTGGTCGGCGGGTATCCGGTCAGCACCTGCTGGGTGAACTGCCGGATGTCCATGATCGCGTACGGGAGCAATCCGTCCAGGTTCAGGCGGGGCGGGCGTGGGAGCTGGGCCGTGAATTTCGGCGTGTAGTCGACGCCGGCCAGCTGGGTGGCGGTCCCGGTGGCCAGGCGGCTGCCGCCGGTGGCCTGGGTAGCCCGGGTGGCCCGGGTGGCGGTTCGGGCGTTGGCCGCAGTGGCGGCGTTGGCGGCCGCGGTGGACAGGAACGGCGCCACGCTGGCGGTGACCCCCGCGGCTCCGACGTACTTCAGAAACTGGCGTCTTTTCACACGGTCCCCTCTGACGTCATGGGCCGAAAGTCTGGATGCCACGATCTGCGCAAGTCCACGAATGCTGCGGGTTTGTTATGAGTTTTCTCTGAAGACGTTTAGTCGTGTTCGCTCCGTAATGAGTTGAACGTACAAGCCATTGTTTTGGGGCTGATGGGACTCAGGGAATGTTTGAAGCTGAAAGTATTGGGGGCGAGGGCGGCCGGTTGGCCTCAACCGCATCGAATGCGCATTCGCAACGGTTAGAGCCGCATCAAACGCGCATTCCATGCGGTACCGCCCACGCCGGGATCGCGAGGCTTCTTGCTGTTATCAATTAGTCGACCGGGAGGGGAAAGCTGCCGGGGCCCGGGCCCGCGGCCCGGGGCCCGGGGGACACCAATGCTTTGGCGCGGGATCGACCAGGCCTCAGAGGGGTTCGGGGTGGCGATGCGGGTGATCAGGTCTTGCCAGCCGCGGGAGACGCGGTCGAGGGGGGCCGGGTGTCCGGGGCCGGGACCGACCAGGCCTCAGGAGGGGTTCGGGGTGGCGATGCGGGTGATCAGGTCTTGCCAGCCGCGGGAGACGCGGTCGAGGGGGGCCGGGTGTCCGGGGCCGGGGCCGGGGCCGGGAGCGGGGGCGGGGGCGGGAGGGTCGAGGGCTTCGGTGGAGAGGTAGAGCAGGAGGGGGCCGTCGAGGGCGGCGGTGAGCTGGAGGGCCAGCACGTCGAGGTCGGCGGGGCCCAGGTCGAGCTGGGCGAGCAGGGACCGGATGTGCAGCCTCGACAGCGGCGAGGACGAGCCGGCCGGGATGGGCTGGCTGCCGTCCAGGGCGTGACGGGCGATTTCGCGGTTGCGCAGCAAAAAGTCGATCCGGGCCTGGCCGTAGGCGATCAGCCGGTCCAGCGGCGGAGCGCCCGGGCCCAGCGGCGGCGGGCCGGACAGGACCTGCTCCTGGAAGGCGTGCTCGTCGTCGTCGAGCAGGGCCTGGAAGATGCCGGCCCGGGACCCGAAGCGGCGGAACACCGTTCCCTTACCCAGTCCCGCCCGCTCGGCCAGCGCGTCCATGGTCAGCGCGGCCGCGCCCGGGTCGGCCAGCATCGCGCGGGCCGTGGCCAGCAGATGCTGCCGGTTGCGGGCGGCGTCGGCGCGCTCGGCGCGGGGGGCGCCGATGGACACCAGGGGCTCGGTCACGGACTCACTCTACGGAGTCCGTGACCGGCCGGAAATATAAGCGGGGTAAAGTCCGTTTACGTCGCTGGCGCTCCGCAGCAAGCGGGGCCGAACCGAAGGACTGACGCCATGACCACCGTCAACGCCCCGATCAGCAGCACCGAGCGCTGGACCACGGTGCCGGACGAGGAG